>CAMEIK010000264.1 GCA_945918315.1 uncultured Clostridia bacterium | reverse complement strand
AGTTCGGATTTTTTCTGTATGGTGGACCTGAAGAGACTCGAACTCTCGACCTCTCGGATGCGAACCGAACGCTCTCCCAGCTGAGCTACAGGCCCATTTCTTATTCTTTCGAACTGCCTGTGTATTATAACGCGGAGAAAGAAGAAAGTCAAGGGAAAAGATTTCAAACAGGGAAAAAAGGCAGCCCATTTTGGACTGCCTTTTTTGGATCAGAACGCAAACTGGAACAGACAGAAGGCGGCATAGATCGCAAGAAGGGAAATGCCCTGCCAGCGGTGAAGCTTTTTGGTTGTGAGAGCGGGTACGCACAGCAGAAGCATAACCGTGAGCATCAGGGGAATATCCAGCACGAGGGAAGCGTTGCGACCAAACAGGAGCTTGCCAACGGGCACATCAAAGGGGGCAAGAGCGACGGATACGCCGGAAACCATGACCAGATTGAAAACATTCGCGCCGATGACATTACCAATACCCAGGTGCGCGTGTCCCTTTTTCAGGGAAGTGATGGTTGTGACAAGCTCAGGCAGGCTGGTGCCTAGTGCCACAAAGGTGAGGGCGATGACAGTTTCCGGAACGCCAAGGGCCTGGGCGATTTTGGTTCCATGCTCCACGAGAAGATCGGCACCCCAGGCGATGAGGGCGGCGCCGATAACAAGCAGCATCAGCTCCTGCCAGAGCTTGCGCTCCTTACCGTCACCGGCTTCTTCCTCTTCTCCTTCCAGGCTGTCAGGATGCTTCAGACCCTGCCGGACTGTGAGGATCAGATAGACAATACATATGGCAAGAAGAATGAAACCAACACTGCGGTCAAATCTTCCCATAACGTAAGCGGAGAAGCAGTAGATAGCCGCGCTGCCAAAGAAGAAGAGAACCGGCATTTTCAGGGACTTGGTATTGACCGGGCCGGGGTTAAAGGCGACGGAGATGGCCGCAATCAACGCGGTGTTGCAGATAATGGAACCAATGGCGTTGCCGTAGGCCATTGCGCCCTGGCCTTGCAGCGCACCGGTGGTGGACACCATCACCTCAGGCAGGGTCGTACCGATGGAAACCACAGTTGCGCCGACCACAATATCGGGCAGATGGAACCGACGGGCGATTCCGGTGGCGCCATCCACAAACCAGTCGCCGCCCTTGATGAGAAGAGCAAGCCCCAGAGCAAACAGAAGAACGGATATGAGCATAGTTGACACTCCTTGTTTCAAACCGGGATCGAACCGGATATTTACATACGAGCGGATAAAAGAAAAACCCGACCATTTCCAACGCCGGAAATGACGGGCAAAAATGCCGCGGGACACTCACGGACAGCCGGAAAGCAAATCACATGAGTCTCGCAGTAAATCGGCGGGCCAGGTCCGTAGGGACCGGGAATGTTGACCTGCCGCGCGCGTAAAGCGCCTGCTACTCCCTCATAGGTCATTATATGCTGGTATGTTACCACAGAAAACCGGGAAAGTCAATACTTTCCCGGTTTTCCAAAAAGCAACTCAGTGATGAATGGCGTACTCCACCGGGGTGTTGGCGGGCATATCCAATAGCTCCGGATGGGCCAGCAGTTCCTTGACCAGGGCCACGGTGCCGGAATAATAATAGCCATCCGCGATCCGCTCATCCAGGGTGATACCCAGAGGCAGAACCTCATGAAGCACGCCCTCGCCGCCGTTGGGATAGTCCATTTTCCAGTATTTCTTGCCTACGACAATAAAGCAGGAATTGGTACCCCAGTTTACAAGATGGTGGTAACCGCCTTCCAGGCCGATGGAGCCAAGATTGCTCAGGAAAATGGCGGCGTGGTTGGGATCAGAGCCGATGAGGGCCTGGGGTGCCCATCCGTGTTTATCGAGCCAAAGAACGGTATTGATGATCAGATTGATGCACCACTGGGGGAGCTTGGCGATAATGTCCATTGCTCCGGAGGAGGTGTCTTTCACATCGTCCCGCCGGGTTTCATGGATCACATTCATGATTTTCTGGTGGTAGCTGTCCATGGTTTCCGTGTTATCAAAGGTCAGAAACGCCAGACCTTCCTCGGATTTGTCATTGAACTGTTTTTTCACCACAAAGGCAACCGTCAGATCATTGCGCTGGTAGACCTTATGGTTGCAGATAAACCGATTCATTCTGGGACGAAGAACAAAGGCTTTGGCAATGGCGGCGCTGACTACATGGAAAAAGGTGTATTTGTCCCCAGTCCTTCCCGCGTTCTTCTTTTCCAGGTAAGCGTACAGCGGTGCCAGATCCACTTCAATATTGATGTAAGCTTCGTTGTCCGCCCGATTTGGCATCACTCCGGGCATAATGCGGTTGAGCGGAGGCAGATCCTTCAGCCATACAGCATCGGAACGGTCTCCCCATTTTCTCTTTTCTTTCATAAAAACCTCCGTGACGGTTTTTTTGGGCAGCACCGCATACATCGGCAAGGAAGCTCAGCGAGAGATTCTGTGCCGGTTCTTGCGTTCCAAAAATGCGGAAATACTGTATGTATTTCCCGTTTTTG
>CAMEIK010000263.1 GCA_945918315.1 uncultured Clostridia bacterium | reverse complement strand
ATTCCGCATTCACCGCAAACAGCTGCCCTGAAAGCAGGTTCGCTTTCAGGGCAGCTGTTTATTCTTTGTTCTGTTCTTCGGTTGCCGGATTGTCTTTTTCTTTCCGAAAGCGCGGACCCAATTTTTCCAGCTTTCTGCGCTGCCGGCGCTTCTGGTAGGCCGTCTGCAAATCCGGGGGCTGATCCATCAGCTTTTCCGCCGGGATCTGCCGCTGGGCCACCCGGGCGGCGGTGTACTCACCCAGCAGGGTGTACAGCACCGAGGCCAGGGGAATCATCAGCAGCATTCCGCCCACGCCCATCAGGCCGCCGCCAACCGTCACCGCCACCAGCACCCACATGCCGGGCAGGCCAATGGAGGTGCCCACCACTCTGGGATAAATCAGATTATTTTCCAGCTGCTGGATCACCAGGAACATGGCGACAAAGGTCAGGGCCTGAAGGGGACTGTCCACCAGAATGAAAAACGCGCCCAGGGCACAGCCTACGAAGGCGCCCACAACCGGCACCAGGGCCGTCACCGCAATGATCACACTGACCAGGGACACATAGGGCATCCGGAAAATCAGCATGGCCACGGCGAAGAGACACCCCAGGATGCAGGCTTCCAGGCACTGGCCGGAGATAAACTTGGAAAAGGTAGCGTTGGTCAGCCGGAGAATCCTTACCGTCTCGTCGCCGGTACGCTCCGGCAGGAACGCGTAGAGAATCCGCCTGCCCTGCCGGGCAAGAATCTCCTTCCGGGTCAGGCAGTAGATGGCAAAAAACAGGCTGATAAAGATATTCACAATGGCGCCGGTAACACTTCCAATGGCGGAAAAGGCACTGTCCACAATGGTTCCGGCGCTGTCGCCCAGGAAAGAAAAGGCTTTCTGAATGACGGTATTCCAATCCACATTGGTAAACTCCGGATGGTCCGCCACCCAATTCTGCAGCTCCGGATGCTTTTCCAGGAACTGCATTGCGGTCTCCCCCGCCCGCATGAGAAAGGGTGGGAACCGGACGGAGAGAGTGTCCACGGTTTTCTGAATTTGGGGAATCAGCAGGCCCACCACTCCCGCCAGGACCAGCACAATGAGGCCAATGGTGATTACAAGGGCCAATCCCCGGCGCAGACCCGGCTTTCGGATGTCCGAAAGCTGCTTTTCCACCCCACGCATGGGCACATTGAACACAAAGGCCACGGCAGCCCCCATCACAAAGGGGGACAGGAGGGAGGACAGGGTGCCCCACACCGCCTGGACCCGCTGGGTGTCCGTCAAAAGCCAAACCAGGATCAGCAGTCCGGCAAGGCAGAGAAATATTCTGTGGATCAGTTTTTTATCCAGCCGCATGGAAGGGCTCCTTTCGAAGGGGGAATATTCCCTGTGTAGATTTTTCCCGTATTATACCTTTTTCCCAGAAAAAAGCCATGAACAAGCTGTGAATTTTCAGGAAAACAGCGTTCCTTATCCCAGCAGCTTCCGCAGGTCGGCGCACAGCGCCTCCACCGCTTCCTCCCGGGTTGCCCAGCTGGTGCAGAACCGGACGGCCCGGTGGCTGTCATCCACCCGCTCCTGCTCGCAGAAAACATACTTCTTGCTCAGCTCCGCCAGCACGTCATCCGGCAGAATGGGAAACAGCTGATTGGTGACCCCGGGAACCAGGAAAGGTACCCCCAGCGCCTCCAGCTGCTGCCGCAGCCGGTCCGCCAGGCGGTCGGCATGCTTGGCGATCTTCAGGTACAGCCCGTCCTCCATAAGGGTCTCAAACTGCAGTCCCAGCAGCCGTCCCTTGGCAAGCATACCGCCCTGGTGCTTGATCATGTAACGGAAATCCCGGTTGATTTCCGGGTTCGGAATCACCACCGCTTCGCCGAACAGGGCCCCCACCTTGGTACCGCCGATGTAAAACACATCGCACAGCCGGGCAATGTCCGAAAGGGTCAGATCGTTGCCCTCCGCCGCCAGGGCATAGCCCAGACGGGCGCCGTCCAGAAACAGGTACAGTCCCAGTTCCCGGCAGGCATCCGACAGTTCCTCCAGCTCCCGCCGGCTGTACAGGGTTCCCAGCTCCGTGGACTGGGAAATGTACACCATGGCCGGCTGGACCATATGTTCAAAGCTGGAGTCCCGGCGGTGGGCCAGCACAGCCTCCCGGACCTGCTTGCCGGTGATCTTTCCCTCCCGGGCGGGCAGAGCCAGGCACTTGTGACCCGTGCCCTCCACCGCTCCGGTCTCATGGACATGAATATGGCCGGACCCGGCGCAGAGGACCCCCTGGTAGGGCCGCAGTGCGGCGGCAATCACCGTGAAGTTGGCCTGGGTCCCGCCCACCAGGAAATGGACGCCGCAATCGCGGCTGCCGCAGAGAGCCCGGATTTTCTCCGCCGCCCGGGCGCAGAACGCATCCTCCCCATAGCCGGGAGTCTGGTCATAGTTTGTCCTGGCAAGGGCCTCCAGAATCGCTTCATGGCAGCCCTCGCTGTAATCGTTGTTGAAGTAAAGCATGTTCATTCTCCGTTTCTTAT
>CAMEIK010000262.1 GCA_945918315.1 uncultured Clostridia bacterium | reverse complement strand
CGAACAAATTATGCGCGCGGCAGACTGCAAAATCCTGTCGAAAAGCCCCAAAGGGGATTACTGTGAAAGCTTCGCATTCACAGTAAATTTGATTCAAATGCCAGCGGCTCGCCCCTTGCGGGGCAACCGCCGCTGATGCAAAAAATCCCCATGCGCAGCAAATGCTTTCATGAATCGTGGTGCGCCGAAATGCGCATGGGGATTTTTTGACAGTCTGAGGCGGCATACCGGAATGGTGTGCCGCCTATTTTGCTGCTTCCGGAGAAATAACCGTGCCTATTTTGCGGATTCTGTCCTGTATTTCGGAGGCGAACCACGATATACTGTCAGCATAAGGGGGACTGGATATGACGGCGCGGGAACGAATTCTGGCACTGCGGCTCCTGGAAAAGCAGGAGAAGCATCCCGAATACACCGGACGGATTGGCGTTCGGGTGTGTGTCATCCATCATGATGGGAAAGAAAGGAAGAAAAATCATGTTTGAACTGTTGGTAGTGATTCTGTTTGTCTGGTTTTTTGGCGGAGCAATCCGTCTGGCCCTGCGGGCAACCTGGGGCCTTGCCAAAATTGCGGCGGGGATCCTGTTCGCGCTGGCGGTTCCCGGGCTGATTGTGTGTCTGCTGTTCGCGGGGGGCGTTTTGCTTCTCCTGCCGGTTGGCCTCATCGCCCTGGCCTGGGGGATTCTCAAGGCGTGTGTTTGAAATACCGTCACCGCTTCCTCGGGATCATGGAAGCATAGCCGTTTCACCATAGGCCGTATCGGCGGGGGCCCTGCTCCCGCTCCGGGCGTGATTCGCAGGGCCTGGCGCGATCCTGCCCCAGAGAAAGAAAGAAGGGAACCTTATGAAAACAAAGCCTGCCGGACCCCCGGTTTGGAAGTCCTCAGTTTCCATAAAACTGCTGGCCCTGATGCTGCTCTTCGCGCTGATTATCACCAGCATCCTTGTGATTCGATGCTTTTCCGGGGAGGAAAGCCGGTTTTCTGACGAGGTGGCCGGCCAGATCGCCCGGGAGATGACCGAAAACCGGATCGTGCTGTCGGCGAAAAACTGCCGGAGAACGGTGGCGGATTTCACGGACCCCATCATCCTTACCCACGGAAAGGATTCCCGGCTGATTGTCCATACCGCCCATTTATCCGAGACCATCTGCCTTGCCAGTGAAGGCCTGGGCGGCTGGGCATGGACCTCAGCCTATCAGGACATTGTGTTTGAGGGAGATGCCCAGTATACCGTAGACCTGAGCCGGCTGTCCGAAGAGGATTTTGTGCTGAACAACGAACTGAAAACACTGACCGTCCGGATTCCCTACGCGGTTCTGTCGCCCATCCACATCCCCGCGGACCAGATCAAGTTCCATGATGTGGTAAAGGGCTGGGCCGCACCGAAGGACATTAAGCTGACGGCGGAAGAAAATGCCCAGTTGACCATGCAGGTCAACGAAAAAATGAAAGCGAAGCTGATTGACGAAAACCTCATCGCGGTGGCCAACGAAAACGCCAAAACCGTTGTGGCAGACCTTCTTTCCGCGACGGTCCAATCCATCGACCCGGAGTTTACCGTGGTGGTTGTTCAATAAGGGAGGGCAGGTATATGGAAAAATACCGTCGTATCGCAGTTGTTTCTGTTCTGGCGCTTACCATCATTCTTTCCTGCACCGTATTCGGAACGAAAATGACGGACCCGGCGACCTATTCCCACACCATTGGGGTGCTGGACACGAACCGATCAACGGTGCTGGGGCTGTCGGCGGCCTCCGCGGCGGCGTCGGCAGCGGTATCTGCCCTGCCATCGGATGTCTGCTCCCCCCTTGCGGAGCAGCTCTCGGAATTCACCACCTGGTTTCTGCTGATTCTCAGTGTGGTCTTTCTGGAAAAATATCTTCTCACGATTTTCGGCTTCGCCGCCTGCTATATCCTGATACCCGCGGGCTGCGGCGCCCTGCTGACGAATTGCTTTTTCCCCAGAAGATTCCTGCAGAGCCTCGGGCCCAAGCTCCTTGCCCTTGGGGCAGCCCTGCTGCTGGTCATCCCCACCAGCGTCTGGGTCTGCGATCAGGTCAACGCCATTTACAGCCAGTCCATTGCCCTTACCGTGGAATCCGCCAACGCGGTCAGTGAAAATCTGATCGGTGATATGTCGGACGAAACCGAAGAAAGCACCTCCATCATCGACCAGGCGAAATCGATTCTGGGGGATCTGTCCGGTTCCGTGGCCGGCGTGGTTGAGCAGTTCCGGAATATTCTGAACCGCTTTGTTGAGGCAACCGCCGTGATGATTGTGACCACCTGTCTGATTCCGATTCTGGTGATTGTGTTCTTTGCCTGGATTGTAAAGACGCTGTTCAACGCACCCATTATTCTGCCCGCGAATGTCCCAAAGCCTCTGAAGAAGCCTCTCCTCCGGAGTGGGGAAACCGAAGCATAAAGAAACAAGAAGAGCCTGCCGCAAAATCTTCCTTTTGCGGCAGGCCCAGTGTGTCAAAAAATCCCCATGCGCATTTCGGCGCACCACGATTCATGAAAGC
>CAMEIK010000261.1 GCA_945918315.1 uncultured Clostridia bacterium | reverse complement strand
ACGACTGCAAGGAAGCCCTGTACGACGCCATCAAGGCCCGCTCCGTCCGTCCCGGTCTGTGCAGAACCGCGGGCTTGAAGCTTGTCTACTCCCCTCTGAACGGCTCCGGCCTGGTGCCCGTAACCCGGGTGCTGCGGGACATCGGCATTACGGACATCACCATCGTCCCCGAGCAGGAAAAGCCCGACGGCAACTTCCCCACCTGCCCCTATCCCAACCCGGAGATCTTTGAGGCTCTGCGGCTGGGTCTGGAGCTGGCAACCAAAAACGGCGCCGACCTGATGCTGGCAACAGACCCCGACGCCGACCGGGTGGGTATCGCCATCCGCTGCCCCGACGGTTCCTATGAGCTGGTCTCCGGCAACGAGGTGGGCGTGCTGCTGCTGGACTACATCTGCCAGGGCCGCATCGAGCAGGGCACCATGCCCGAGCGGGGCGTTGCCGTGAAGTCCATCGTCTCCACCCCCCTGGCCGATGCGGTGGCACAGCACTACGGCGTGGAAATGCGCAGCGTGCTCACCGGCTTCAAGTGGATCGGCGACCAGATCGCCCGGCTGGAATCCGCCGGAGAAGTGGAGCGGTTCCTCTTTGGCTTTGAGGAGAGCTACGGCTATCTTGCCGGTCCCTATGTCCGGGACAAGGACGCCATCGTCGCCTCCATGCTCATCTGCGAAATGGCCGCCTACTACCGCTCCATCGGCTCTTCCATCAAGGAGCGGCTGGAAGAAATCTACGCCCAGTATGGCCGGTACCTGAACAAGGTGGACTCCTTTGAGTTCCCGGGTCTGACCGGTATGGACAAGATGGCGGGCATTATGGACTCCCTGCGGAAGGCCCCTCCCGCCGAAATCGGCGGCTACAAGGTGGTCTCCGTCACCGACTATGAAGACTCCGCCGCCACCGGCCTGCCCAAGGCCAATGTGCTGATCTACGCCCTGGAGGGCGGCGCCACCGTGGTGGTCCGGCCTTCCGGCACCGAGCCGAAGATCAAGACCTACTTCACCACCCTGGGCAAGGACCTTGCCGAGGCTCAGGCTCAGAAGGATCAGCTGGCTCTGGCTCTTAAGCCTATTTTCGCCTGATAAAACCCACCGCCTCCCTCCAGTTTGGAGGGAGGCGGAATTTGGCGGAAGCGGCAAAGAAAAAGGGGTTGCTTTTTTCCTCCCGGTCTGCTATAATACAGAGGCTTGCAGGGTTCGTATATCGGTAATACAACGGCTTCCCAAGCCGTGAAGGCGGGTTCGATTCCCGTACCCTGCTCCAAAAATCCCGGATGCAAATGCATTCGGGATTTTTCCTTATTCACTTTTCACTCTTCACTTTTACTTACGCGTCCAAACAGACAGGAGCTTACCATGAAGCAACTATCCATTATGATCAAGCCGGCATCCTCTCTTTGCAACCTGCGGTGCCGGTACTGCTTCTACGCGGACATTGTTGACCTCCGGGATGTCCGCTCCTACGGCATCATGTCCACGGAAAACATGCACGCCATGCTTCGGCAGCTTGAGGGGCAGCTTTCCGCCGGAGATCATATCCACTTTGCCTTCCAGGGCGGCGAGCCCACCTTGGCGGGCCTTGGCTGGTTTCAGGAATTTACCCGGGTCACCGGCCAGTGGGACCCGGGAATCCGGGTGGATTACGCCCTGCAAACCAATGCGGTCACCCTGGACGAGGACTGGTGCCGGTATCTGGCAGAGCACAGGTATCTTGTGGGTGTTTCGCTGGATCTGCTGCCCCATTGTCACGACGACGCCAGAGTCGATACCGCCGGACAGGGCACCTTTGCCCGGGTTCTTCACGCCCTGGAGCTGCTGAAGGCCTTTCATGTGGAATACAATATTCTGTGCACCCTCACCCGCCAGGTGGCGAAGCATCCCCGGAAGGTCTGGCAGATCCTCAAGGAATACGACATCCGCTATGTCCAGTTCACCCCCTGTCTGGACGCTCTGGACGCTCCCGGGAAGAACCCCTATGCCCTGACCCCCCAGCGGTTCTCCCAATTCTACAACCAGCTGTTCCCCCTCTGGCTGGCGGATTATCAAAAGGGGCAGTACCGCAGCGTCAAGCTCTTTGACGACGTGGTCAATCTGATGGCCTATGGTGTCCCCACCGCCTGCGGCATCCACGGCAAATGCCAGCCCCAGCTGGTGGTGGAGGCCGACGGCAGCGTGTACCCCTGCGACTTCTACTGTCTGGACCGGTACCGCACCGGCAGCATCCTGGAAAATTCCCTGGAGGAGCTGCTCCGCGCCGCCCGGCTTTCCCCGGCCCAGAAGCGGGACCCCCTTCCGGAGCTCTGCGGGAGCTGTCCCTATCTTCGGTTTTGCGGCGGTAACTGCAAACGGATGCAGCGGGAGATCACCTGTGTGCGGGGGGACCGTATCTGCGGCTACCGGGAATTCCTCAGCGCCGCCTGGCCCGCCCTGGGGCAAATCGCCATGGAGCAGAAACGCGCCCGCTGAGCGCCCGCGCCGCAGTTAACAGCGGAAAGTGATGTGCCTTTGCGCAGCCGCGGGGGCAAAAACGACT
>CAMEIK010000260.1 GCA_945918315.1 uncultured Clostridia bacterium | reverse complement strand
GCGGGGAAGACCTCTTTGTCCGAGGCCATGCTGTACCTGGCCGGGGCCAAGCGGACCCTGGGCCGGGTGGACCACGCCGACGCGGCCCTGGATACGGACCCCCTGGAGCGGGCCAGAGGCATCACCATCTTTTCCAAGCAGGCGCGGCTTTCCTTTGGGGGCCGGGAGCTGGTGCTGGTGGATACGCCGGGCCACGCGGACTTTGCTCCGGAGGCGGAGCGGGTGATGCCGGTGCTGGACTGCGCCGTGCTGGTGGTCAGCGGCACCGACTCCGTTCAGGCCCACACCCTGACCCTCTGGGAGCTTCTGGGGCGGTACAAGGTCCCGGTATTTCTTTTCGTCAATAAAATGGATCTGCCCGGGGCGGACCGGGAAAAGCTTCTTGCCCGGCTCCGGGACCGGCTCAGCCCCGGCTGTGTGCCCATGGACCTGCCCCGGGAGGAACTGGAGGAGGCCGCGGCGGTTTGCGACGACGCTCTTCTGGAGCAGTACCTGTCCGGAAGCCCGGTAACCGACGGGAACCTGCGGGCCCTGATTCAGGAGCGGAAGCTGTTTCCCGTGTGCTTCGGTTCGGCCCTTCGCTTAACCGGGGTGGAGGGGCTTCTTGACACCCTTTCCCGGTTCGGCCCGGAAACGGTCTGGCCCGGGCAGTTCGGGGCCAGAGTATACAAAATCTCCCGGGACCCCCAGGGAAACCGGCTGACCTGGCTCCGGGTCACCGGCGGGGAGCTTCGGGTGCGGATGCCTGTTTCCTATCGAAACCTGAAGGGGGAGGCACTGGAAGAAAAGCCCCTGCAGCTGCGGCTGTACTCCGGGGAGAAGTTCACCCTTTCCGACACCGCCCCCGCCGGGACCCTGGCGGCGGTGACGGGGCTTACCGCCACCTGGGCAGGACAGGCCCTGGGGGCGGAGGAAGGGGGCCTGCCGCCGGTGATGGAGCCGGTGATGACCTACCGGGTGGAGCTTCCCAAGGGGGTGGAACCGGCCCAGGCTTTGCCGAAGCTGAGGCTTCTGGAGGAGGAAGAGCCCCAGCTGAGGCTTCTGTGGGAGGGGGACCGGATTCATGTCCAGATCATGGGCCGGGTCCAGCTGGAGGTCTTTACCAGCCTGGTCCGGGACCGGCTGGGCATGGAGGTGACCCTGACGGACCGGCGGATCTTCTACAAGGAGACCATCACAAATGCCGTGGAGGGGGTGGGCCACTTCGAGCCCCTGCGGCACTATGCCGAGGTGCACCTGCTGCTGGAGCCCCTGCCCCCCGGCAGCGGCCTGGTGTTTGATACCGCCTGTCCCACGGATGTGCTGGACGGCAGCTACCAGAGCCTGATTCTCACCCACCTGGCGGAGAAAGCCCACCGGGGGGTCCTGACCGGCGCGCCCATTACGGACATGAAGCTGACCCTGCTGGTGGGAAAGGCCCACTTAAAGCACACCGAGGGCGGAGACTTCCGCCAGGCAACCTACCGGGCGGTGCGTCAGGGGCTGATGCAGGCCCAGAGCGTGCTGCTGGAACCCTGGTACGGCTTTTCCCTCACCGCCCCCACGGAAGCCATCGGCAGGGCCATTACGGACATCCGGGCCATGGGCGGGGAATTTGGCGCCCCGGAGGCGGAGGGGGAAATGAGTGTCCTCAAGGGTACGGTGCCCGCCGGGGAGGTTCGGGACTACGCCGACACCCTGGCCGCCTACACCCGGGGCCGGGGACGGCTGCAGCTGGCGTTCCGGGGCTACGCCCCCTGCCACAACGCCCGGGAGGTCATCGAGGAGACGGGCTATGACCCGGAGGCGGACACGGACAACACCCCGGACTCGGTATTCTGCGCCCACGGGGCGGGGTTCAATGTAAAATGGAATCAGGTAAAGGACTACATGCATCTGGAAAGCGGCCTGAAAACCGAGAAGCCCCCGGTGCTGCTTCAGCGTGCCCCCATCGACGACCGGGAGCTGGAAGCCATCATGGAGCGGGAATTCGGTCCCGCCCGGCGGCGGGTATATACCGAGCCTGCCCGGCACAGCGCGAAGGAAGAGGTGCCCCTGCCGCCTCCCAGACAGAAATGGATTCTGGTGGACGGGTACAATGTGATTTTTGCCTGGGAGCATCTTAAAAAGCAGGCGGAGGCGGATATGGACGCCGCCCGACGGCAGCTGTGTGACGCTCTGGTGGGCTACGCCGGGTTCACCGGAACCCAGGTGGTGGTGGTTTTCGACGGCTACCGGCAGAAAGGAAATCCCGGGGAAAAGGACCGGTATCACAATATCCGGGTCGTGTTCACCGGGGAGGGGGAGACCGCCGACCGGTATCTGGAGGAGCTGGCCGCGGGAATCGGAAAGAACGATGCCGTGTGGGTGGCGTCCTCGGACAGCCTGGTGCAGCTATCGTCTTTCCGCTCCGGCGTGCTCCGGATGTCCGCCCGGGAGCTGGAGGAGGAAGTGGAACGGGCCGGCCGGGAAATGGGGAAATTTCTGAAGAATTGACAGCGGACAGTTATGGTATCCCCTTCGGGGATGCTTTCAATAGGAAGTCAAACAGGAATTT
>CAMEIK010000259.1 GCA_945918315.1 uncultured Clostridia bacterium | reverse complement strand
AAACGAGATTAGAGATCGTAAAAAATACAGGAGGCCGATCCATGAACCTGATCTTTACCTGCGGCGGCACCGCCGGACATATCAATCCAGCCATTGCCGTGGCCAACTGCATCCGGGAGCGCCATCCGGACTGCAAAATCCTTTTCATCGGTGCCACGGGCCACATGGAGGAGAAGCTGGTGCCCCAGGCCGGGTACGAACTGAAGTGCCTGCCCGGCTCCGGCTTGAGCCGGGGGAAGAACCTTGCCGCCATCAAAAAGAATATGAACGCTGTAAAGTGCGTTCTGAACGCGGTAAAGGAATGCAAAAAGCTTTTCCGGGAGTTTGAGCCCGACTGCGTCATCGGCACCGGCGGCTATGCCAGCTTTCCCGCCCTCTATGCCGGAGCCAGGATGGGGATTCCCACCTGCGTCCATGAGAGCAACGCCGTGCCGGGACTGACCACCAAGCTGGCGGCAAGCAAAGCCAGCCGGGTACTGGTGGCCTTTGAGGAAAGCGTTCAGTATTATCGGCATCCTGAAAAGGTGGAGGTCGTGGGCATGCCCGTCCGCCGGGAGTTTATCTACACCACCCGGGAGGATGCCCGCCGGGAGCTGGGAATCTCGCCGGAGGAACCGCTGGTCGTGTCCGCCTTCGGAAGCCTGGGCGCCAAGGTGATGAATGAGACCATGGCGGAACTTTTCCGCTTGGAACAGGAAAAGGGCTATCCTTTCCGCCATATTCACGCCACGGGAAGCTTCGGCTGGGAATGGATGCCCGATCTGGTGAAAGAGAAGGGTGTGGACCTGTCCAAAACCGACCGTGTCGAAATGCGGGAGTACATCTATAATATGCCCACCGTCATGGCCGCGGCGGATGTAATCATCAGCCGGTCCGGCGCCTCCACCTGCAATGAGATTGCCGCGGCGGGACTGCCGGCGATTCTGATTCCGTCCCCCAATGTGACCAACCATCATCAGGACAAAAACGCCGGGGTGCTGGCGGACCGGTCTGCCGCCATTGCCATCAGCGAGGCGGACTGCACCGCCCTGGGGCTCTTTGACGAGATTCAGACGCTGCTTTCGGATCCTGACCGCCGGAAGGACATGGCAAAGCGGCTGCGGGAAGTGGTGCGGCTGGACAGCACGGAGCGAATCTGCGATATTGTGGAGACACTGACGAGACACTAAGGAACCTTCCGGGAGGAAACTATGGGTAAGGATACGACAAAGAAGACGGCACAGCCCGGAGGAAACGGCAGCCAGGCCGGAAACGCGGAGAGCCGCCCGCCGAAGAAGCGGACAGCGCCCGGTCATCCGGCAGCCCAGGGGGAGCCGAAGCCCAAACAGGCGGGGAAAGCCGGGGAAAAGGCCCGTCCCACCAGCGAAAAGGCCCGTCCCACCGGGGAAAAGGCCCGTCCCGCCGGAGAAAAGACCCGTCCCACCGGGGAAAAGCCCCGTCCTGCCGGACAAAAGCCTGCTGCCCGGGCGGAACAGACGGCGGGTCAGCAGAACGGAACCCAAAAACGGTCTGCCCGGCAGGAAAAACCGTCCCGCCGGGAGGAGGGAGACTCCGGCTACCGCCCCTATAAGGTTGCCAACGAGCGGAAAAAGAAAAAACGGACCAATGCGGTGCAGACCTTCTTCTCTGCCCAGAACCCGGTGCTGAAGGGCATTACGGGATATGTGGACGGTGTCCGGGACCGGAACGCCATGCGGAAAATGACCCGGAAATACCAGAGCAAGAGCCGGGCGGATACTCCTGCCGTGATCTATACCGAGCCCAGGGCCTTTAACCGGGACAAGCTCCTGGTGCAGCTGCTCACGGTGCTGGCTGTGGTGCTGGCGCTGGTGCTGGGCCTGTCCGTATTTTTTAAGGTAAAGGTCATCACCGTGTCCGGCGCGGAGGTTTACGGCGCCTGGACGGTGCGGGAGGCTTCCGGTATTTCCGAAGGAGATAACCTCCTGACCTTCGGACGGGCAAGAGCCGCCGGAAAAATTACGGCAAAGCTTCCTTATGTAAAATCCGCCAGAATTGGTATAAAATTGCCGGATACGGTTAATATTGAAATTGAGGAAGAGGATGTGGTGTATGCCATCAAGTCCTCCGACGGTATCTGGTACCTCATGAACTCCGAGGGCAAGGTGGTGGAGCAGAGCACCAGCGGCAGCGCGAAAAGCTACACCCAGGTGCTGGGCGTGACACTGTCCATGCCTCTGATCGGAGAATACGGTGTGGCCACCGAGGAGGTCCCCGACACGACTGAGGAAACCGGGGAGACTGTGGCCCTGACGCTCACCGGGGCCCAGCGGCTGTCCGCGGCGCTGGAGATTCTCCAGGCGCTGGAAGCAAACGATATCGTGGGACAGGCTGCCAGCGTGGATGTCACCCGCCTCAATGACATCATTCTGTGGTATGGTACCCAGTACCAGGTGAATCTGGGCGACAATACCAATCTGGCATATAAGATTGCCTGCATGAATGATGTGATCCTGCAGCTGAGCGATTATCAGACCGGTGTTCTGGATGTGAGCTTCACGACCTGGAAGGAACAGGTGGG
>CAMEIK010000258.1 GCA_945918315.1 uncultured Clostridia bacterium | reverse complement strand
GCACGCCTTATCTCTTTTCCAGCGTGTCAAGATAGCTTTCCACATCAAAGGGCTTCAGCTTTTCGTCTTTGCGCAGATACAGCGGATGATGGGGATGGCCCTTTTTGCTGATGGGGCCGGCACAGTACCACCGGGCGCCGTATTCCTTGCCCACGGCCAGAAAATCCCGGACACATTCGGGTAAATAGGCCCGCTTTTCAATGACCGCACCCCAGGCGGCCCAAACCGCGGGCTCCTCCGACAGGGACAGCACATACCGGAACGCTTCCAGGTTTTCCCTGTGCAGCAGGCCGTTGCAGACCCGCTCCATGGTGTCCGGGTTGGTTGCCCGCTGGGCATAGACATTGAACATGAGGAAGCTGTCAAATCCGTTGCCCAGTGCGATGCGCTCCACGGATTTCAGGGTGTTGTCCAGATGGTCCGGCTCCGCGGTGGAGGGGTTGACTCCGATGCAGATGAGCGGCTGCTTCCCCCGGGTGCCCAGAATGTACCGGTATTCCGAGTAAAAATTGGGAGCGTAAAGCCATTTTCCAATATCATAGTCCGGGGAGGGGGTTTCGGCGGCTGCCAGGGCCTCCCGGAAGGTAAGTAAGGAAAGCTGGTCCGTAGTACCCTTTGGAATGTGCATCAGTTTTCCTCCTCGTGGGGGAACCACCAGCTCTTGGACGGGTCGTGGAAGGTACAATCCTCCGGAAGAACCCCGGTCTGGCGGCACCAGGCGGCGAAGGCGTGATCCAAAAAGGGATAGACCCCATCCATACCGGACTGGAGAGAAAGGGTCTTTCCGTTTTTCAGCCAAAGCTCCACAATGACGCTTCCGCCGCTGACAACATACAGCTGCTGCTTTTGAATATCGCTGTACCGGTACTCCGCGCTTTTCCTGCCAAAGGAGGACACCAGGAAGGTCTCATTGTCATAGAAGATTCCGAAGCTCAGGTAGTACACCGCCATAGCGATGCCGACGAGAAGCACAAGAATGCCGCCCGCAAACAGCAGCAGACCCTGGCTGGTTCCGTAGGAAAGGGCGACAACGCCAAGAATGAAGAGAATCACGCCAAAGAGGCCGTAACGCTTGCTGGCCCGAACCGCTTTGCCGGAACGGTGCTGGGCCTTGCTGCGAAAGAGCTTTGTAAAAGCCCTGTCCACCAGAAAGCACACGGTGAAGACAAGGGCGGCAATCATCAGAACGAAAATGGGATTCATAGCGTCCTCCTGCTATACATACAGCACAAGATCCACCGGGACGTCAAAAGGATCGGTGTCCAGGTGGGGCAGCATCTGAAAATCATAACACAAAGCGGCGGTGGGATGCTCCGGCTCCGCTGCCAAGAACCGGTCATAGAAGCCACCGCCATAGCCAATCCGGCGGCCCTCCTTGTCAAAGGCCAGGCCGGGCATCAGCACCAGGGCGTGCTTGTCCCGGGCCAGGGGGCCGTCGTCCACCGGCTCCGGGATTCCGGAGTAGCCCTTTGCCACCCGGGTCAGATCCTCCATCAGAATGAAGCGCATTTCGTCCCCGTATACCTTGGGGACAGCGACCTGCTTGCCGTCCCGGAGAGCCTGCTCCAGGATGGGCAATGTCCGCACCTCCTGGTTGTAGGAAAGGTACCCATAGATGGTTTTGGCCTGCCGGTAGGCCTCCGTTTCCAGCAGGAGAACCTTCAGCTTTTCACTGCGGGCGAAGATCTCCTCCTGAGTCATCTGCCGCTTTTTCTCCCGGATCATAGCCCGGAGCGTTTTTTTATCCATGATGTTCCTCCTTCGGGCTCCGTTCCGGGCGGAACATCCGGAACCACAGGAAAATGGCGATCTGGCCGGGGATCCCCAGCAGGAACACCTTCCATGCGTTGAACCGGAGGAATTCCAGCAGGGAAAGGAAGATGCTCAGAAGGCCTCCCCACATGATGGTGGAGATCAGGATCCGGTTCCACCGGAAATCGTGCCACGCGGAGCGCAGACTCAGCAGTACTATGGCGTTGATGGGGATGGCATAGATAAAGGCTACCCAGCTGTGGGGGATGGAAAGGGTGGACAGAACCACAAATATCAGCAGCGCCACAAACCACACCAGGGTGGAGGACAGGGAGAGGATGATATTTTTGTTGGCTTTCCGCTTCAGGGCCTTTTCGGAGACATGCGCCATTGCCCGCTCCAGGGTTCCGGGATGCTCCGGCAGAGCGTTGGGGTCGGCAAGAAGCTCCCCAACGGTGACACCGAACTGCTCCGCAAGCTGCATCAGGGTGATCACATCGGGAATGGATTCCCCCCGCTCCCACTTGGAAATGGCCTTGTCGGAGTAGTTGAGCTTTTCCGCCAGTCCCGCCTGGGTCAGGCCGATCCGCTTCCGGCAGGCGGCAATATTCGCGCCGATCTGAGTCTTTACCTTTTCGTCGTCCATGGCGATCCTCCAGAGAATATACATAATACCATTCTAGCATATTGTTCGGTTCTTTGCAATAAAAATCCCCTCTGCCCCACGGCAGGGAACAGGGCGGACATAAGGCAACACCGCACAATTGCGTCTGCGGCCGGATGGCGGGT
>CAMEIK010000257.1 GCA_945918315.1 uncultured Clostridia bacterium | reverse complement strand
TCCCACTCTATGGTTCCGGTTGGCTTCGGGGTCAGGTCGTAGAGCACACGGTTGATGCCCTTGACCTCGGTGATGATCCGACCGGTGATACGGTTCAGCAGGTCATAGGGAATGGGCTCGATGGTTGCGGTCATGGCATCCGTGGTATTCACCGCACGGATGATGGCGCACCACTCGTCCACCCGCTTGCCGTTCTTCACGCCCACACTCTTGAGGTCCGGAACCGCGGTAAAGTACTGCCAGACCTTGCCCTCCAGGCCAGCCATGGCAAATTCCTCCCGGAGAATGGCATCGGACTCCCGGACTGCCTCCAGGCGGTCACGGGTGATGGCGCCGGTGCAGCGCACGCCCAGGCCGGGGCCGGGGAAGGGCTGACGGAAGACCATATTGTCCGGAAGCCCCAGCTGCTTGCCCACGACCCGCACCTCATCCTTGAACAGGGGGCGGACAGGCTCCACCAGCTCGAACTTCATATCCTCGGGCAGGCCGCCGGCATTGTGGTGGGCCTTGATGCCGTGCTCGCTTTCCAGAATATCCGGCCAAATCGTACCCTGGGCCAGGAACTCAATGCCGTCCAGCTTCCGGGCCTCCTCGGCAAAGACCTCGATAAACTCACCGCCGATGATCTTCCGTTTGGTTTCCGGGTCGGAAACCCCTGCCAGCTTGTCAAGGAACCGATCCACCGCGTCTACATATACGAGGTTCGCGTCCATCTGGTTGCGGAACACCTCGATAACCTGCTCCGGCTCGCCCTTGCGAAGCAGGCCGTGGTTCACATGAACGCAGACCAGCTGCTTGCCGATGGCTTTAATCAGCAGCGCCGCCACTACGCTGGAATCCACACCGCCGGACAGCGCCAGCAGTACCTTCTTGTCCCCTACCTGCTCCCGAACCTCCTTAACCTGCGCATCGATGAATGCCTGCGCCTGCTCCGGCGTGGTAATACGGGCCATGTTCTCAGGACGGTTGTTAAGTCCCATTGGAATCCCTCCGATTTTTTATTTTTTTTCAGCCCTTCCCCGGGCACCGGGAAAAGGCTGAAAGTAGATGCTTTCAGGGTGGCCTGTCCGGTCAGAGAATCCCCTTATTATACCGGAACTGTCCGTAAAGAATGAACCCCAGGCCGATGACAAAGCCGGGGATCATCACATAGCCGGTCAAATCCCCATCGGTATACAAAGATACAATAAACGCGGCAACCATAAACAGGCCGATAATAAGCGTCCCCAGTCCCACGGTCTTTCCGTATTTGGGGATATCCTCCTCCTTAACCTTTCTGCGGTTATAGGAATGAACGGTTTTGATATTCCCTCGCATATTGGTAATGCCGATGAAGCAGATCAGCAGCCCCACTACCAGCAAAGTAATATGTTCCACAGATGCCTCCTCGTTAAACCAGCTTGTTTTCCAGAGTGCCCAGGCCCTCGATCTCCACGGTGACCACATCCCCGGCTTTCAGCCAGACCTGCCGGCTCTTTTCCTTACCCAGAATCACACCGGAGGGGGTCCCGGTAAAGATCAGGTCCCCTTTTTTCAGGCGGATGAAGTCGGACAGGTAGCTGACAATCTCCGCGCAGGAGAAAATCATTTTGCAGGTATTGGACTTCTGGACATACTCCCCGTTGACCTTGCAGGAGATGTCCAGCTTGTCCGGGTTCACTTCGTCCCGGGGCACAAAGAAGGGTCCCACAGGGGCAAACCCGTCGCAGGCCTTTCCCAGGGTCCACTGGCTGGAAGCGAACTGCATGTCTCTGGCGCTGAAATCATTGCCTGCCGCAAAGCCCGCGATATACCGGGGGGCCTCCTCCGGCGTCACCTCTTTGCAGGTATCCCCCATAACGATGACCAGCTCCGCTTCATAGTCAAACTGCTTTGCCTTTTTGGGAAGCCGCAGCTCCTCCTTATGGCCCAGCAGGGAGTTGCCGTACTTGCAGAACACCGGCGGGAACCCGGGCTTGTCCGTCTTTCCCAGGCCAGTCTCATCGATATGTTCATTATAATTAAGGCCGATGCAGATGATTTTCTCGGGGTCCGTCACCACCGGGGCAAAATGCAGCTCCGCCTCTTTGAGAGGGGCGCATTCCCACCCGGCCGCCAGTTTTTCCAGCTCTTCGCCGCTTTTTCCCAGCAGGTCCCCCATTTTCACCGTCCCGGGCAGGGCCACACAGGCACCCCCCACCACGGCTCCCACACAGATTTTCTGTTCTTCATCATAATACTGAAATAGCTTCATGATTCTGCCCTTCCTTTTCTTTCTGAAAGATGGGCCGAAGGTCCCGACCCAGACGCAGATAGTTTTGGTGGAGCCGTGGCTTGCCGGGATCGCATTACCCGCAATCCGCTAATATTAGCGCCCCCTTCCTATATTCTATTGGGAATCCGGCCGGGTGTCAACGTTTATTTTGCCTGTGCCGTAAAAAGCACATCAATCAAATGGTGTCTTCCCCGGGACAGATTCATAAACCTCAGGTTTCAGTAAGCGCACTGACAAATAGGAATTTGCCCGCAGGGCGGGCGGCCAGGTCGTGCGCAAGATATGTGTAGTCGTT
>CAMEIK010000256.1 GCA_945918315.1 uncultured Clostridia bacterium | reverse complement strand
GTCTGAAAACAAGTGGAATCATTTCAAAATCGTCCCGCTGCTTACACAATCATTGCAATTGTCAACTGTCAACTGTCAATTGTCAATTCGGCGAAGCCGCCAATGCCATGGCCCGCTGGAGCTTGGAGCGGGGCTCTTCCCGGAGGGAGAACGCTTCCGCCAGGGTCCGGCCAAACTCCGTCAGGGCCTGGTCAGGTCCGGCTTTCAGCTCCGCCTCCGCCTCGGTAAAGGGAAGGGCCCTTCCGCCGCCGGTAAACTCCCCCCGGTCCAGGGCCAGCTCCACCTGGCCGCCGGGCACATCAAGAAGCCGGGCAAGCCGTGTAAACCGGGCGCCGCAGACCTCCTCCAATCCCCGTTGGACCAGCTCCGCCAGCTCCTCCGGGGCGCCCTGGTCCAGGAGGGCCGGAATGGCGGACACAATATCGCCGCTTTCCGTCTCATACTCCCCCCGGCTGCCGTCAGGCAGGCGGGTCTTCAGGGTGCAGACGGGCCGGCCGTTTTCCAGCCGGAGCCGCAGGGTCCATTTCCGGGCCCGGAAGGCCCGGTCCGGGGTGTCAAAATACCGGGTGTGCATGGCGATGGCGGTAAAGGGACCGTATGCTTCCTCCAACGCGTCCAGGGTTTCCCCGGAGGCCGCGAATTTCAGTTCCAGTTCTCTGCCCATAGCGGCCTCACAGACCCAGCCGCTTGGAAACGGCATCGTAATTGGAGCAGTGGGTCAGCACCGTCTCCCGGGTGATTTTCTTCTCCCCGTAGAGCTTCAAAAGGGAGGCGTCCATGGTGCACATGCCCTGGGAAGCGCCGGAGGCGATGGCGGCGTCCAGCTGGTGGGTCTTGCTCTCCCGGATCAGGTTCCGGATGGCCAGATTCATGTACATAATCTCAAAGGCGGGAATGGGGTTGCCCTCCACATCGGGAACCAGCTGCTGGCTGATCACCGCCTGAAGCACCATGGACAGCTGGAGCCGCACCTGGCGCTGCTGCTCCGGGGGGAAGGCGTCAATGATCCGGTCGATGGTGTTGGCGGCTCCGGTGGTGTGCAGGCTGGCAAAGAGCAGCTGCCCGGTTTCGGCGGCGGTCATGGCTACCTCCATGGTCTCCTTGTCCCGCATCTCTCCCAGGAGAATCACATCCGGGCTCTCCCGCAGGGCGCTGCGCAGGGCCGCCACATAGCTGGGGCAGTCGGTGTGGATTTCCCGCTGGCTGACGATGCATTTGTCGTGCCTGTGGATATACTCCACCGGGTCCTCCAGGGTCAGGATATGACCGCTGCGGGTCTGGTTGATCCGGTTCAGCATACAGGCCAGGGTGGTGGATTTGCCGGACCCGGCGGGGCCCGTTACCAGTACAATGCCCTTTTTCAGCCCGGCGGCTTTCATGACCGTCTCCGGGATATGGCTTTCCTCGGCGGAGGGCAGGCCGAACCGGATTACCCGGACCACCGCGGCCAGGCTGCCCCGCTGGCGGAACAGATTCACCCGGAACCTGCCGACGCCGCTCAGGGAAAAGGAAAAATCGTCGTCGGTGACACTTCCCAGGCAAAGGGGCTCCCGGCCGGCAATGGCGTAGATCTCCCGGGCAAAGGCCTCGGTGCGGCTGGGGCTGAGGACCCCGGTTTCGGAAAGCCGCAGCTGGGTCCCCTTGACCTTAAAGGTCAGGGGCAGGCCGGCAACGGCAAAGATATCCGAAGCTCCCTGCTCTATGGCAAGGCGCAGAATCTGCTGCATATCCGTGTTTATTTCCATAGGTTCCAATCCTCCTCCGGCTCCCACAGGGCGGCGCAGCGCCATTCCAGAACCGCTCCCGTGGCGGCGTCCACCCGGGCTGTCAGCTTCATGGGCCCCAGGGTAATTTCGGTGCCCAGCTGGCCGCCGTCTTCCCAGGTATTCTCCGGCAGCGCCTGCCTTCCGGAAAGATACCCGTTGACCCCGGCGAGCCACTGCTCCCCAAGATTTTCACATTCGTACAGGGCTTCCACCCGCTGTTCATAGCTCCGGGCCGTCCGCAGGTCGCTGCCGGCAGTCACCAGGGTCAGCACCGCGAAAATGGCGGCGCAGACCACCACCACGGTAAACAGCACCGCGATGCTGCCCACCCGGATTCTTCTATGCTCCATGTCGGGCCTCCCTTCCGGGCAGGTACACGGTAACCTCCAGGGTGCAAAGGGCCTGGCCACCCTCCGCCCCGGCGGAAACAATCGCGGTACCCAGGCCGTCCTCCGACAGGCTCCGGGTTACCCGCACCCAATAGGCCCCTTCCGGGTCTTCCCGGAAGCTGTCGTCAAACCGGGCTTCGCTGATTGCTTCCTCCCAGCCCAGGCCGGACCGGCACCGCTCCGCCTGATTCCGGCAAAGCTGGACCGCGGCGCTGAGCCGCTCCGCTTCCTCCGTTACCGAAGCCGCCCGGGCAAAGACACAGGCGCACACCGCGCAGCAGGCCATGAAAAAGGCCACGAAGCACACCACCGGCACCAGATACCCAAGCCGTTTCCCTTCACCGGTCACAATCGTCACCTCCGCACCAGGCATAGCCCACATCGTCCCCGGCGGTGAT
>CAMEIK010000255.1 GCA_945918315.1 uncultured Clostridia bacterium | reverse complement strand
CGGGGTCACATTTCCCCGGATGCTGCTGCCGCTCCCGCCGGAGCAGGCGCTCATAGTCACAAGCAGAGCGCAGGCAAGCAGCAGCGCTCCCATTTTATGAAACATAAGAATTTCCCTTTCCCCATTTTCTCGGTCGGCAGTCAGAAAACCGCCGGTTGGAGCTATCATACCATACCGGTGTCGGAATTGCAAGCCGTTCCCCTCTTCCGGCAATCCGTTTTTCCGGGGTCCCGGGGACGGAGACCATCGGCCTTCCGTCTGCCGGTTTTCATGCGCTGAGCGGGAAAGGGGAATTGTGCGAACTGTTTTGTGGCTGGTATGCGGGCCGATGCGGTACGCGTCCTTGCCCCCCGCGTGCCTTAACTGCCCGCCTGATTCCAATTCCCCGTACAGCCGAAGAGGCCAATTCTTTTTTGTCCATTGTCATTCTATTACCCGCAGTTTTTCGCTGAGGGCCCGGTACAGCTTCCCCGCGGCCCAGGCAACGCCAATCCAAAGGAAAGAGAAAAGGGGGCAGATCTGGCCGCAGAAGTTCCCCGGCCGATCCCGGTAGTCCCACACGGCGTAGTCCCGGTTTACCGCCAGCCCCGCCGCCAGCTCCACCATGGTAATAATCGCCGCCCCCGCCAGGGGCCGCACCGCCGCGGGAAGCTTCGGCTCCGTTTCCTCCAACCGTCCCAGCAGCAGGAAGCAAAGCCCTCCCGCGGCAAACATGCTGATGTGGCTCCAACCCCGCCATAAGAACTCCAGCAGCACATATCCCATGCCGCCGGCGGCAAAAAGAATGGGTTTTCGTAACAATTTCACGGGAATCACCTCGGAGGAAGTATTCCCAAAAAAACTTCCAAAAAAACGGAGGAAGCCCCTTGACAAAAGGCGAAAATCCGGCTATAATACACAAGCTGGTTTCGGCGGTGCCGAAACCCTTTGACCACACATGGCGGCATAACTCAGTTGGTAGAGTAGCCGGTTCATACCCGGTATGTCATCTGTTCGAATCAGATTGCCGCTACCAGGCCCGTTGGTCAAGCGGTTAAGACACCGCCCTTTCACGGCGGTAACATGGGTTCGATTCCCGTACGGGTCACCAAAAATCAGGCTTCCTCGGAAGCCTGATTTTCTTTTTTTATGTCTTTCTTTGCCGGCTTCTGTTTGCCGTCTCAGGCCTGCCGTTTCCGCAGTTTCTCCAGAACCTGGGTAAAATACTCCGGCAGAGGGGCAAAGACCATCACCGGGCGGCCGTCCTTCGGATGGCGGAAGCACAGGGCCCCGGCGTGGAGGCACTGACTGTCCTGGCCCAGCTCCTTGTTCTTATGGCCGTACACCGTGTCCCCCAGGATGGGATGGCCGATGTAGGCCATATGGACCCGGATCTGATGGGTGCGGCCCGTTTCCAGGCGGCAGCGGATGTGAGTATAGCCCGGGAACCGCTCCACCACCTCCCAATGGGTGACGGCGCTCTTGGAATTGCGGCTGGTGACGCACATCTTCTTCCGGTCCGTGGGGTGCCGCCCGATGGGGGCGTCCACGGTGCCGGAATCCTCTTTCATGTTTCCGCAGACGACGGCCTCGTAGGTTCTTGCCATGGTATGGTCCTTCAGCTGGGAGGCCAGCACCGCGTGGGCCAGGTCATTTTTGGCGATGGCCAGCAGGCCCGAGGTGTCCTTATCGATGCGGTGGACGATTCCCGGCCGCATTTCCCCATTGATGCCGGAGAGCCGGTCCCCCATGGCATACAGCAGTCCGTTGACCAGGGTATCGTCGGTATGACCCGGGGCGGGGTGGACCACCAGGCCCTTGGGCTTGTTGATAACCGCCACATCCTCGTCCTCATAGACGATTTCCAGGGGGATCTCCTTTGCCGCGATCTCCACGGGCTTCACTTCCGGCAGTGTGACGGTCAGCTCGTCCCCGATTTCCAGCCGGTCATTTTTCCGGCAGGGGCGGCCGTTCCGGGTGACGCACCCCTCCTCCGTCAGGCGCTGGACGGCGCTGCGGCTGAAACCTTCCAGAGACCGGGCCAGGAACGCGTCCAGCCGCTCCCCGGCAGTATCGGCGTAAAGGGTCATTTTGTTTCATCCTTCCAGAAAGCTTTGTTGCAAAAGGCAAGGGACGCAATGAGGGCAACGCAGCCGCAGGTGATGAAGCAGTCCGCCACATTAAAGACCGGAAACTCCATGAACTGGGTTTCCAGCATATCCACCACATACCCCAGCCGCAGCCGGTCGATCATATTCCCCAGGCCGCCGCCGTAAATGGCGGCAATGCACCAACGTTCAAAACAGGAAAAACCCATGGGCTTTTTGAAATACTCCCAGAGAATTGCCCCGGTGAACAGAAGAAAGATCACCGCGAACAGCCACTGCATCCCCTGAAAGGCGGAAAAGGCCGCGCCGGTGTTCTGAACATAGGTCAGCCCCAGCACCCCGTGCAGGAAGGGCACATCCCCATACAAGGGGATATTCGTGACCACCAGATATTTTGTGATCTGGTCCGCCGCCACAATGGCCAGGACAAAGAGACTGTACAGGAAAAAGGACATGGGTTACCTCCGTTATGTATGGGAA
>CAMEIK010000254.1 GCA_945918315.1 uncultured Clostridia bacterium | reverse complement strand
AATTTGTCGTTACACTGCTTCCGTCAGCTTTTCTTCTTCGGCCGGTAAAGCAGCTCCCGCAGGCCGGTGACAAGAAGCAGGCAGCCGAAAAGCTTTTTGAGAATATCGATGGGAAGCCAGGAGCTGAGAAAAGAAAAACAAGCGGCGGCGGCGCAGCCTGCCAGGACCGCGGGCAGGAGGGGGCGGAAGTGAAGAGCTCCCTGCCTCCACCTGAGCGCACAGGCAATGCAGGCGCTGGGGAGGAAAAACAGAAGATTGATCCCCCGGGCGGTTTCCTGGTCCATGCCCAGCACCAGGGTCAGCCAGAGAACCAGCAGGCTCCCGCCGCCCACACCCAGGCCGGACAGAAATCCCAGGACCGTCCCCACGGCCAGGGCAAACGCTAAGGAATTCAGCACAGGTAACGCACGCCTCCCCAGATAATCAGCGCCCCCAGTCCCCGATGGAGCCAGACCGTGGGAATCCGTCGGCCCCAGCGCCCCGCGAGATAGCCGCCAAGGGCGCTGCCGGGAAGATAGGGAAGGGCTTCCTGCCAGGGAATTCCGGAGGAAAAACACGTCGCCAGGATGGAGGTCAGGCAGATGGGCAGGATGATGCACACGGAGGCAGGGAAAATCTCCCGGTCTTCCATTCGAACAAGAAGCCCCAGCAGGGGAACAAGAACCATGCCGCCTCCGGCGCCAAACAGACCCGCAACGGCACCGGCACCGGCTCCCGCAAGCGTCAAACGGAATACGCGCCCCATAAAAAATCATCTCCCGGGATAGCGTTCCACGGGAGATGATTTTTATGCAATTCGTGGGCCTTGGGATCAGTTGCTCAGAACCACATCCGCCTTGAGATATTTGTTGTCGCCTACGGTCATGGCGGTATTCGCAAGCAGCTCCTCGCTCCAGGCGTTAAAGGCGTCCGTACGCAGGGCCTCCGTGACCATGTAGACCCGGTAGGTGGTGTCGCTGTATCCGCTGAAATACATCACATGGCAGCCGTACTCGGTTTCCACAATGCCGGTATCGCCGACCTTGCGGCTGTCGTCAAAGCACCAGTCATTGAAAGCGGTGACCATCTGGCCCGGATAGATATCCTCATACAGACCACCGTTGTCCTTGGAGCCTTCGTCCCCGGTCTTCTCGGCAGCCAGAGCGGCGAAGCTGTCCTCGGTGGCTTCACCCTTCTTCCAGGTGTCCAGAATCTCCTGGGCGGCGGTCATGGCAGCGGCCTTCTCCTCGTCGGAGTAGGTAGTCTGGCCGTTGGAGTCGGTGGTGCCGCCCTCGTACTTGACCAGAATATGGCGGACATTTACCAGGGGGAAGGTGTTCGTGGAAGTTCCCTCAAAGTAGACAACATAGTAGCCGTTGACCTTGGTGGTCTGGGTGCCGTCTTCGGAAGTGGTGGTGCTGGTGCTGGCAATATAGGTCTTGTCTCCGGCCTTCCGGGCACTGTTCTTGACCCAGTCGGCAATGGTGGAGCCCACAGAGGCGGAGAGCGTGTCGGTGTAGGCGGTGCTGGCGGCGCCGGTGGCCCCGGCATTGATGCTCAGGGCAGCAATGGCGGCATCCAGATCCTCGACGGAACCGATCTCATCGCCGGTCAGGGACTTGGCGGCAGCCTCCGCGGCGGCTTCCGCGGCAGCCTGCTCTGCGTCAGAGTAGGTGGTGCTGCCGTTTTCGTCGGTGGTGCCGCCGGTGAGGAACTTGCTGGTGGCCAGATAATACTGATGATAGGAGTAGGAGTTGTAAGCAGTGGGCTCCTCCGCGTCTCTGGCAGCGATCTCGTCATCGGAGAAGGTGAAGTTTGCCCGATACTCGGTCTGATACGCGCTGGCCAGAACATTGCGGGTGTAGTAGTCCATATAGGATTTTTTGGAAGCGCCGTTGCCGTACATGGCCTGTACATAGGCATCCGCATCGGAGAAGCCATAGACCTTGGCATACAGATCCAGATTGGAACCGAACTGCTCCAGCTGATCCAGGGCCTCCTGGGGCAGGGTGAAGCCGGCAGCCTCCGCGGCATCGGCAGCGGCGTAGGCACTCCGGGCAGAGCTCTGGGCGGATTCCAGGAAATCATCGGCCCAGGTCCGGCCGGTTTCTTCGTCCAGAACCTGCTGGTTCAGGGGAGTGGTGGCGTCCAGACCGAACATGGCGGCATAGCTGCCATACTGGGAATAGAAGTTGTTGACTGCGTCAATGAAGAAGTAGTTCATTTCCACATTGTTGATTTTGTGTTCGCCGACAGTCAGGGCCACGGTATTTTTCTCCCGGACACCGGAGTTGGTGATTGTCTGGCTGACGATGACACAGAGAAACGTTACGATCATCACCGCCAGGACAACGCCGAAAGCGATGGTGTAGATACGAAGCTTTTTCGCTTCCTTCCGTTCAGTAAGCTGCTTTTCAGTGAGCTTGGCGGTGTTTTCTTCCGCCCGAAGCTTTTTCTTGCTGGATGCACTCATGGTATCATTTCCTCTCAATTGTTCCTTGACTCTTACGCGATATTTCCGGAGAAGCGAAAATAATGCATAGACCGATGTATTATAACGTATTTTTGCGGCAGTTTCAAGGGGGAAAGGAAAAATCCCGGTTAAAAAGAAAAAAATTCACAAAAAA
>CAMEIK010000253.1 GCA_945918315.1 uncultured Clostridia bacterium | reverse complement strand
GCGAAAGTATGAAAAATGCGGGAATACTGGATGTATTTCCCGTTTTTCATACTGCACGATTGGGACAAAAGATCCACCGAAGCCCGCAGTCCCCATTGTGCGGTGTTGGCCAAGAATCAGGGGGGATGACGTTTGTCATCCCCCCGTCAGCTAACTGAATTTACTGATTCCCAGGATCAGCTGGTCAGGAAGCGGTCGCTGCCGTTCTCGCCGTTAACGACCTCCATGAACCGCTCAACGCGCTCGGTGGTATGGGCCTTGGCGTCGGCAAAGTCATAGTCGATACAGACGCTGATGTCCAGGTCGAACTTCTCCAGGACCTCGGGCTGCTTGGCATTCTTAAGCACCAGGAACTGATAAGAACCGGTGGTGGCAGCCAGCTCCACGCACTCGGGAGTCAGGCAGAACTCAACGAACAGCTTGGCAGCATTGGGATGCTTGGCACCCTTGAAGATGGAGACAGCGCCAACCTCAGCGGCAGTGCCGGAAGCGGGGACCGCCATGCCGATGTTGTCATAGCCGTTGACGATCTGGTAAACTGCGTCATGCAGGAAGCCGATGCCGATAGCGCACTCGCCGGGGCCTACATTCTTGGAGGGGCCGCCGCCGGACTTGGTGTACTGCTCAACGTTCTGGTCCAGGTTGAACCAGTATTCCTCGGCCTTCTCCTGGCCCCACATCTGCACAGTGGCGTTCAGGAACAGCTTGGAGGTGGAAGCGGTGTTGGGGTTGGAGAACCAGATCAGACCCTTGTACTCGGGCTTAATGAGGTCGGACCAATCCTTGGGAGCTTCCAGGTTCTTCTCGCCCAGGATCTCGGTGTTGTAGAAGAAGCCCATGATGCCGGTGTAGATACCGTACCAGTAGCCGTCGGCATCCCGGTACATATCGGACATCAGGTTCACGGCGTTCTTCGCTTCATACTGCTCCAGCAGACCCTTGGAGGCGCAGACAGCCTGCGGATCGGAGGTGCCGCCGAACCAGACGTCGCCGGAGGGGTTGCCGTTCTCTTCTTCGACCTTGGCCTGGACTTCACCGCCGGTCAGGCGCTGCCAGGAAGTCTTGATGTTGTACTTGGCGGCGAAAGCGTCCGCGGCAGCCGCGATGTAGGGGTCCTCGCAGGAGCCGTAGATAACCAGCTCGCCTTCCGCCTGGGCGGCAGCGATCAGCTCAGCCCAATAGTCGGGCTCCGTGGGGGCTTCGGTCTCCGTGGGAGCGGCCGCTTCCGTGGGGGCGGCGGTGGTAGCGGGGGCGGGCTCCTCAGTCTTGGCGCAGGCACACAGACCCAGAAGCATTACCACAGCCATAAGCATTGCGATAATCTTTTTCATTCCATAACCTCCATTTGTTTTGATTCGCTTGGGGCATTCAAACGATGCTATGATTATAGCACTTTTCACAAGAAACGCAATGATAATGTTCTCAAATTTGCATTTTTCTACTATTTGACTAGTTTCCCGTAAAATCTTTGTAAAATCTGCTGAATTCATTTTCTTATCCGGTATTCCGTCAGGCTGTATAAACGCTGTATCTATACACACTTTTTTCATCCCGTCATGTCTGCTTCCATGCCGGACCCCCACCGAAGCCAAAGAAAAAGGGCGGAAGCCCTCCCCTTTCGGAGCGGCACCGCCCATTTCTCGTTATCGTTTTTCCCGCGCCGGTTAATACAGCACCGCGGTGCCGGTAGTATGGAACAGGTCCATCTTCTGACGCATGACCTTCTTCATCTCGTCAATGCAGGGGGGATAAATATCGCCGGGCTCCCGCAGGGACTCGTCCTTCAGAACCTGGCGGGCCTTCACGTAAAACGCCTTCTTGATATCGCTGGAGATGTTCAGCTTGGAGATACCGGTGAGGCAGGCCTGCTCGATCTCGTCATCGGGGTTATCGGAGCCGCCGTGGAGCACCAGAGGAATGGAAACCGCCTCCCGGATCTGCTTCAGCAGCTCCAGCTCCAGGTGGGGGGTCAGACCCTTGGGGTACAGGCCGTGACGGGTGCCGATGGCGATGGCCAGGGTGTCAACGCCGGTGCGCTCCACGAATTCCTTCGCCTCCTCGGGCCGGGTATAGGTGATCTGGTTACCCTCCATGGTGCCGATGGTGCCAAGCTCGGCCTCCACGGACACGCCGACAGCGTGGGCAATCTCCACCACCTTTTTGGTCTGGGCAATGTTCTCCTCGAAGGGCAGAGCAGAGCCGTCGATCATCACGGAGGTGAAGCCGCAGGCAATGGCGGTCATCACGTCCTCCAGATTCGCGCCGTGATCCAGGTGCAGGCACACAGGCACCTTGGTATTGTGGGCCTCCTCGATGACCATTTTGGCAAAGCTCTTCCGGGCAAAGCGGAGCTCATCCGGGTGGATCTCCACGATAACGGGGGCGTTGGCCTCCTCAGCGGCCTCGATGCAGGCCCGCAGAACCATGGAGGTGCCGGTGTTAAAGGCGGGGATGGCAAAATGGTGGGTCAGGGTGGGTTTGCAGATTTCAGTCATGTTGCAGAGCATAGATATAATCTCCTTAAAAATAATATTGCTGGGTAACCGAGATTACCGGTATGACAAATTGGAAAATATCATTTTGGCTTTACGCAGCAAACAGATAAATT
>CAMEIK010000252.1 GCA_945918315.1 uncultured Clostridia bacterium | reverse complement strand
GGCAATTATAGTTCGTTTTCCAAGGGAAAGCAAGGAAAAACTGTATCAATCAAAGGGGGCAACAGCATTCTTTGAATCACTGTACGCATGATTCTTTCCACTGATTTCAAATGCGGTTTCCCCGCCAGCTTGATATCGAGCAGCCCACTCTTTTAGCCCTGTTCTGCTTACACCGAATCTGCGTGCTATTTCCATTATGCTTGCTTCACCAGCGATGCACGCCTTTGCCGCACTGATCTGCTGGGCTATGCTGTATTTTCGCCTTGGCATAATAATGCTCCCTTCATGTTCTACAGTGTTTGTTATTTCACTGTATCTCATAAAGGGAGCATATCACAATCTGTAAGAAATGGCAGCTTTTTTGAAAAGGTGGGTCGGCGTTCAGGGCCGGTAATCCTCCAGCGCCAGGATCGCTTCCCGGAGCATTTGCTTTGTCACGGGGTAGGGAGTGTGGGTCATCTCCTGGTTTTGCAGAGTGGCGTTCAGTACATCCTCCAGCGGGTCCTCCCGGGTGAGCTCCAGCTCGGCAAGGCAGGTGGGAAGGCCCACGGCTTTGCCGAAGGCGTAGGCCGCGCTGAGCTTTTCCCAGTCCTTGTCCACCATGAGGTTCACCAGCACGCCATAGAACACAACCTCCCCATGGAGATGATGCTCCTCAATGTGCTTGCGCTGGGTCAGGCCGTAAAAGAGGGCATGGGCAATGCCGCCGTTATAGTCCGGGTGGACGGTGACGGAGGTGATGCCGGGGGAGATCACCACGTTCAGCACGCAGTCCTCCACCGCCTGGGTCACAAGGCCCCGCTCCGCGTCCCGGAGGGCCTGTTCTCCCAGCCGCAGCAGGGGATAGAAGCACATTTTTCCGGCGTTGATGCCGGTTTCGGAGGCGAAGGACAGCGCTTCCCCTGCCTTGGCAGACCAGTTGGATTCCACATGCTTGGCCGTGGCGTCGCCGATGCCTGCCCGGAAGTATCGGATGGGGGCCGCGACGATGACCCGGGGGTCAATAAAGCAGTGCTCCGGCACCCGCTTCAGCCGGGGAATCTCCCGGAAGGAGCCGTCGGTATTGTAAAGAATGCTGATCTTTGTTACCGGGGCGCAGTTGGAGGCAATGGTGGGGACGGTGAACACCGGTTTTCCCAGGGTATCTGCCGCCAGCTTCACGGTGTCCAGGCACTTGCCGCCGCCTACGGCCAGAATGGAGTCCGCCCTCCGGACTTCCTCCATGGCGCACAGCCGGTTCACGTTCTCCCAGGTGGCTTCCTTACCATAGAGCACGCAGCCGGTTACGGTAAGGCCGGCTTTTTGGAGGGCGGGCATCACGTAGCTTTTCGCTGCCTGCCAGGCTTTTTCACCGTGAATCACGGCAACGGTTTTGCCCCGGCTCCCCAGCTCAGGACCAAAGGCATCAAAGGCATCCTCGCCCACCGTAAAGCGGGGCAAACTGATGGCCATCATAGCCGTGCCTCCCGTTCCCGGATGCACCGGTCCGCATCCGCTTTCATCCGCAGGAAATCCTCCCGGCTGAGAGAAACATCCATGGACCGGGCGTTGTCTTCAATCTGGGACAGCTTTCTGGCGCCGCACAGTACGTTGATCCTGTCCGAGACCATGGAATTCCACTTCACGCACAGGTTTGCCAGGGAGCAGTGATATTTCTCGGTCAGGTCCGCCCAGCCGGCCAGCATGGCGTTCACCGCGGCAATATCCTCCGGGGTCCACCAGGGTCTGCCGTGGCGAACCTCGCCGGGCTGGGTGCGGTAGTCGTTGGAGATCTTTCCGGACAGCAGGCCCTGCTCGATGGGGGAGTAGGTCTGCAGGGTGACACCGTGCTTTTCGCACAGGGGCAGCAGCTCCCTTTCCGGCTTCCGGTCCAGAATGCTCATTTTCTCCTGGATCACATCCAGCTGACCGGCCGCCAGATACTCCTCCAGGATCTTTCCGTCCACGTTGCAGGCGCCAATGGCCCGGATCTTGCCTTCCTTTTTCAGATCCAGCAGGGTGGCCATGGTCTCCGCTACGGGGACAAGACCGTAGGTTTTGCACTGCCAGTGGGTATAGAGAATATCCACATAGTCGGTGCCCATGCGCTTCAGGCTGTATTCCAGATCCCGGCGGATGGCCCTGGGGGACAGGTCACGGCGCACATCCCGCAGGAGGATTTTGTTGCTGGGGTCCCGGCTTTCCCGGGAGAAGTGGTATTCTCCGCCTTCATCATACCATTGCAGGCCGCATTTGGTGGAAACAATGACCTTGTCCCGGGGCAGCTCCCGGAGGGCCTGACCCACCACTTCCTCACTGTGGCCGAAGTTGTAGGCCGGGGCGGTATCGAACCAGTTGATGCCCAGGTCAAAAGCTCTGCGGATGGTGGCAACGGAGACGCTGTCGTCGTTGTCTCCCCAGTTGCCGCCGCCGATGGCCCAGCAGCCCAGGCTCAGGGTGCTTGTCAGGATGCCGGAATGGCCCAGCTCACGTTGTTCATTCATTCTTGGGTTCCTCCCATGGAACAATCAGGTTGTATTATTTTCATTGGCAGACAGAGAAATTGGATTTTAATTGACAATTGACAATGAACAATTGACAATTAGGGAATCCCTTCGGGATGATTTAAA
>CAMEIK010000251.1 GCA_945918315.1 uncultured Clostridia bacterium | reverse complement strand
CCGATTGGATGCCATAGTATAACTCCTTAATTGGGGACCTCCGGAACCCGTTGCCGGGATTCCCGGAGGCTGCCAATGGACAAATGTGGAATAAGGCTATTGGTTTTAATAAGCTGATCGTGAAATTGTAAATTGGCGGGCCAATACCTTCCCCCGGGGGGAAGGTGCCCCGCAGGGGCGGATGAGGAACGGCGACATTTTCTGATATGGGACGCAGGCAAATAAGAACGTACAGCTTTTCAAATCGTACTTTTTTACGAACTGCATGGAAAATCGCTCTGTTTCGCCGTTCCTCATCAGTCTCGCTGCGCTCGACAGCTTCCCCCCGGGGGAAGCGATTGCGCTTCGCGTCAGTGCGCCAAATTCCAATATGTCAGTGTGCTTACTAATGCCGATAGCCTGAATGTGGAATTTAGAAGGGAGTAAGGGCTGGCCTCCCGGACAGCCCGGCGGCAGCGGGAGGAAATCCGCCGAAAGGGTTGGGCGAAGCGATAACGGGGCTATCCCGCAAAGGGACGGGGAACCCGTCCCCTACGGGCAAATTCGGTATTGGGTTCGCCGCGAAACGACTTCCAAATTGTCAATTGTCCATTGTCGATTCTTACCGCTTGACTTCCTGCATGACGAAGCACTCGAAGATGTCGCCTTCCTTGATGTCGTTGAACTTGAGAATGCTCATGCCGCACTCGTAGCCGGCGGTGACTTCCTTGACCGCGTCCTTGAACCGCTGCAGCGAGCCAACCTCGCCCTCGTGAATGACGATGTTGTCCCGCAGTACCCGGACCTTGGCGTCCCGGGAAACCTTGCCGTCTTTTACCATGCAGCCGGCGATGGTGCCGATGGCGCTGACCTTGTAGGTCATGCGGACCTCGGCGTGGCCGATGACGGCCTCCTCAAACTTGGGCGCCAGCATGCCCTTCATCGCGGCCTCGATCTCGTCGATGGCATCGTAGATAACCCGGTAGAACCGCATATCCACGTTGGCCCGCTGGCCGTTGGCCTGGGCGGCGGCGTCGGGACGGACGTTGAAGCCCACGATGATGGCCCCGGCGGTGGAGGCCAGCAGAATATCGCTTTCGTTGATGGCGCCGACACCGGCGTGAATGACCCGGACCCGGACCTCCTCGTTGGAAATCTTCTCCAGGGAGGCCTTCACGGCCTCGGCGGAGCCCTGGACGTCGGCCTTGACGATCAGGGGCAGCTCCTTCATTTCGCCCTCCTGCATCCGGGCGAAGAGATTGTCCAGGGTGACCTTCTGGGTCAGCTTGGCTCTGGCGTCCTTCTCGGCCTGGCGGCGCTGCTCCACCAGTTCCCGGGCCATCCGCTCGTCGGTGACCACGTTGAACTCGTCGCCGGGGGCGGGCACATCGGCAAGGCCGGTGATCTCCACGGGCTGGGAGGGGCCGGCGGTCTTGACGGTGCGGCCCTTGTCGTTGGTCATCACCCGGACACGGCCCACGGCGGTGCCGGCGATGATGATGTCGCCCTGCTTCAAGGTGCCGTTCTGGACCAGAAGGGTGGCAATGGGGCCCTTGGTCTTGTCGAGCCTGGCCTCAATGACGGTGCCCTTGCCCCGGCGGTTGGGGTTGGCCTTCAGCTCCAGCACCTCGGAGGACACGATGATCATTTCCAGCAGATCCTCAAGGCCCATGCCTGTCTTGGCGGAAATGGGGCAGATCACGGTATCGCCGCCCCACTCCTCGGGGATCAGGTCATACTTGGTCAGCTGCTCCTTGATCTTGTCGGGGTTGGCGGTGGGCTTATCCATCTTGTTGATGGCTACAATAATGGGGATATTCGCCGCCTTGGCGTGGTTGATGGACTCGATGGTCTGGGGCATGATGCCGTCGTCGGCAGCCACCACCAGCACGGCAATGTCGGTACACATGGCGCCCCGGGCCCGCATGGAGGTAAAGGCCGCGTGGCCGGGGGTGTCCAGGAAGGTCACCGGGTTGCCGCTTACGTCCACGGTGTAGGCGCCGATGTGCTGGGTAATGCCGCCGGCCTCCCCCGCGGTGACGGAGGTCTTCCGGATGGCGTCCAGCAGCGAGGTCTTGCCGTGGTCAACGTGGCCCATGACCACCACCACGGGGCCTCTGGGCTGGAGCTCCTCGGCGGTGTCCACATGGTCGTCGATGATCCGCTCCTCGATGGTGACGGTGACTTCCTTTTCCACCTTGCAGCCCATTTCCGTGGCCACATATTCGGCGGTGTCAAAGTCGATGGTCTGGTTGATGCCGGCCATGACGCCGTTCTTCAGCAGCAGCTTGATGACCTCACCGGCGGTCTTCTTCATCCGGGAAGCCAGCTCGCCCACGGTGATCTCCTCGGGAATCCGCACGGTGACGGGAGCCTTCCGGGCCACCTCCATCTGGAGCCGGCGCATTTTCTCCTGCTCCTCGTTGCGCTGCTTGCTGCCCTTGAACTTGCCCTGCTGCTGCTTCTGCTGCTGCTTGCCCTTGCCGCCGCCGATGCGCTGCTTGCCGCCCTGGAAATTCTGGACCCGCTCGGAGACCAGGTTATCCACATCGGCAAACCGGTTGGCGTTGACCTGGACGGCGGAGGTGTCCACCACCCGGCGTTCCCGCTTCCGTTCCGGCTCCTTGGGCTGGGCGGG
>CAMEIK010000250.1 GCA_945918315.1 uncultured Clostridia bacterium | reverse complement strand
TTGCCATGCTGCTGGCCGGCGGCCAGGGCAGCCGTCTGAAGGTTCTGACGGAGAAGACCGCCAAGCCCGCCGTCCCCTTCGGCGGCAAATACCGGATTATCGACTTTCCTCTGAGTAACTGCGTAAACTCCGGCATCGATACCGTGGGCATCCTGACCCAGTATCAGCCGCTGGAGCTGAACGAGTACATCGGCAACGGTCAGCCCTGGGGCCTGAACAAGACCCATAGCTGCGCCCAGGTCCTGCCTCCCTACGAGCGCCATGACAAGAAGAGCGGCTGGTACAAGGGCACCGCCAACGCCATCTATCAGAATATCGACTTCATCGAGCGCTTCAATCCCGACTATGTAGTGGTCCTCTCCGGCGACCACATCTATAAGATGGACTACGCCGCCATGGTGGAGTACCATGAAAAGCACGGCGCCTCCTGCACCATCGCCGTGCGCAATGTCCCCATTGAGGAAGCGCCCCGGTTCGGCATCCTGAACACCAACCCCGACATGTCCATCTACGAGTTCGAGGAAAAGCCCGCCAAGCCCAAGTCCACCAACGCCTCCATGGGTATCTATGTGTTCACCTGGAGCGTACTCCGGGACGCCCTGCTCTTTGACGAGGACGACCCCAAATCCTCCAATGACTTCGGCAAGAATATCATCCCCATGCTCCTGGCCTCCGGCCATAAGATGATGGCTTACCCCTTCGACGGCTACTGGAAGGACGTGGGAACCATCGACTCTTTGTGGGAAGCCAACATGGAGCTGCTGGGCAAGGAGCCGGAGTTCAACATCCGGGGCGACGGCCACGACACCATCTACGCCCGGAACAACGCTCTGCCCTCCTCCTACATTGATCCCGACGCCAAGACGGTGAACTGCTTCATCGCCGAGGGCTCCGAGGTCTACGGCACCGTGCGCCACAGCATCATCAGCATCGGCTGCACCATCGGCGAGGGCGCCCTGGTGGAGGACAGCGTGGTCATGCCCGGGGTGGTCATCGAGCCCGGCGCCATTGTCCGTCATGCCATTCTGGGCGAGAACAGCAGGGTGGAACGCAACGCGGTGGTGGGCGGCGCCTTCGGCCCCAATGAGAAAAAGAAGATCAGCGTCACCGCCAAGGGCGCTGTTGTCGCGGAAAACACCGTGCTGAAGCCCGGTGACATGCTGTAAGGAGGGAAACCGCAATGAAAGTAATGGGTTTTGTTTTCAGCAGTGACGCCGGTCTGGGAGATCTGACCGACAAGCGGACCATGGCCTCCATCCCCTTCGGCGGCCGTTACCGGCTGGTGGACTTCGCGCTGAGTAACCTCAGCTGCGCCGGTGTGCGCCATGTGGGCATTGTTGCCCGGCACAATTTCCAGTCCCTCATGAACCACATCGGCGACGGTGAGGAGTGGGGCCTGGAGCTGGGCGAGGGCGGCATGGAGTTTCTGACCCCCTACGCCACCTCCAATGTCCACTCCTATCGGGGCAAGCTGGAGAGCCTGTACTCCGCCATGGACTTCCTGGAGTTCGGCGGTCAGGAGTACGTGATTATGACGGATGCCAATATCCTGTGCAACATTGACCTGAATAAGGTCCTTGCCAGCCACATTGCCAGCGGCAAGGATGTGACCGTTGTTACCAAGGACGGCGTGGCCGACGGCAAGCGGCTGCTGGACCTGGCCATCAAGCTGGATGACAAGGGCGAGGTGGAGGATATGGTGGTGGACTACGCCGCTCCTGCCGGATATCTTGCCTCCATGGACATTTTTGTCACCTCCAAGCTCTGGCTCATGGACCGGGTGAAGGAGCTTATCGCCCACAACCGGTACCATATGGACCGGGATCTGGTGCTGGGCGGCTGGCAGCGGGGCCGGGTGAACCTGAATGTGTACCCCTTCGACGGCGTGGTCATGTTCAATGACACCACCGAGGAATACTTTGCCAACAGTCTGGCCCTCATTGACAAGGACGTGCGCCACGACCTGTTCGGCCGGAACCATCCCATTTACACCAAGGTCCGGGACCGGGTTCCCACCTACTACGGCGAAAACTGCCAGATTGACGGCTGCATCGTGGCCGACGGCTGCATGCTGGGCGGCAGCGCCAGGTCTTCCGTCCTGTTCCGCCAGGTGGAGATCGCCCCCGGCGCCCAGGTGGAGGACTGCGTCATTATGAATGACTCCGTGGTAGGCAAGGGCGCCCAGCTGAAGAATGTGATTCTTGACAAGGAGGTCACTGTGACCCCCGGCGCCAAGCTCTTCGGCACCGCCAAGAATCCCATCATCGTCAAGCGAGGAGAAACCGTATGAGAATTGCCGTCTGCGCCTCTGAGGGCGCGCCCTATGCCAAGTCCGGCGGACTGGGCGATGTGATGGAGGCCCTGCCTGCCGCCCTGGCCCGGATGGAGGGCAACGAGGTTGCCTTGTTCCTGCCCTACTACGGCAAGATCAAGAATAACGCCGCCTACGCTGTGGAGAAGGTGGCCGAGCGGTATGTCCCCCTGGGCTGGCGGCGGCAGTACGCCGGGATTCTGAAGCTGACAGGCCGCACCGACGGCGTGCAGGTGTACTTCATTGACAACGAGTACTACTTCGGCGGCCGTACCGGCGCCATCTACGGCGACCTGGACGACGGCGAGCGGTT
>CAMEIK010000249.1 GCA_945918315.1 uncultured Clostridia bacterium | reverse complement strand
CTGCAAACGCTGGAAGCAAAGAACTTCCGGCTGACCTGGATCCGGCCCGACGGCACGGTGCTTTTTGATACCCACGCGGATTCCATGGGAATGGAAAGCCATCTGGAGCGGGAGGAGATTCGCCAGGCCCTGCGGGTAGGCTTTGGCAGCGCGGTGCGCCAGTCGGATACTCTGCTGGAAAAGCAGATTTATGAGGCAAGGAAGCTTTCCGACGGCAGCGTCCTGCGAATCTCCGTCAGTCAGAAGTCCCTGCTGGTACTGGTTGCGGGTATGCTCTACCCTGCCTGTGTGGTGGCTGCCGGGGCGCTGATTCTGTCGGCGATTCTGGCCCAGTGGACTGCCCGGAAAATTGTGGAGCCCTTGGAAAAGCTGGACCTGGAGCACCCCCTGGAAAACGATGCCTACGGGGAACTGTCGCCCCTGCTGCGACGGATTCACCAGCAGCATGAGGAAATCCATGCCCAGCTTCACTCCCTGCGGCAGCAGACCGATGAAATGAACCAGATAACCGCCAGCATGGGGGAGGGCCTGGTGCTGTTAGACGGCAGCGGCACGGTGCTGAGCATCAACCCGGCGGCGGAAAAGCTGTTTGATACCGACGGAAGCAGCGTCGGCAGTCCCTTCTGCCGGCTGGACAGAAAGCCGGAAATGACGGAAGCGGTGCAGACCGCCTTCCGGGAGGGCAACTGTGAGCTCCGGGGAGAAAGAAACGGTCGGGAGTATCAGTTCCTCCTGAACCGGATCGCCTCCGGGGCCGATGTGATCGGTCTGATGATCCTGGCAGTGGATATCACGGAGGTGTCCACCGCGGAGCAGACCCGGCGGGAGTTTACCGCCAATGTGTCCCACGAGCTGAAAACCCCCCTTCAGTCCATCATCGGCAGCGCGGAGCTGCTGGAAAACGGCCTGGTGAAGCCGGAGGACACCCAGCGCTTTATCGGCAATATCCGCCGGGAGGCCTCCCGGCTGGTGCTGCTCATTGAGGATGTGATCCGGCTGAGCCATCTGGACGAGGGGGTGCAGATGCCCAGGGAAGAGGTGGACCTACTGGACATTGCCCGGGAGGTAGCCCAGTCTCTGAGGCTTCCCGCGGAGGAAAAGCATGTGGCGATCCGGGTGTCCGGAGAGCACGCCCCGATTCTGGGCGTCCGGGGACTGCTCTATGAGATTGTGCAGAACCTGTGCGGCAACGCGGTGAAATACAATGTGGATGGCGGCAGTGTGGATGTTTCCATTCAAAAAAAGGACGGTCAGGTGGTGCTGACCGTGGCCGATACCGGCATCGGCATTCCGAAGGAGGACCAGAGCCGGGTGTTTGAGCGGTTCTACCGGGTGGACAAGAGCCACTCCAAAGCCTCCGGCGGAACGGGGCTGGGCTTGTCCATCGTCAAGCATGCGGCCCAGTACCATAACGCAAAGCTGAACCTGGAGAGCACCCCCGGCAAGGGAACCACCGTTACCGTCACCTTTTCATGAAAAAGCCCCCACTCCCGAAAAGGAGCGGGGGCTTTTTCCGGCGCAAGCCGAAAAAAGCTCCCCGGACATTGACCGGGGAGCGGGAAGCTTATTGCTGGCGGGCCAGATCAAAAATGTTGCCCAGGACCACGCCGCCGGAATTGGCTGACTGCCTGGGAACCAGGGAATCATAGGCCAGGGCGTAGGTGACCTCCACCCGGCTGAGGCAGAACCAGTAGATGCCGAACTGGGCGGCAAGAAACAGGGCGTAAAAGAGGAAATAGCTGACGGTGGAGGACAGGGGCAGGGAAACCCCCAGCATTGCCAGCACCAGGTCCCCGTAGCAGATCAGGGATGCCAGGAACAGCAGCAGATAGTACCACCAGAAGCTCAGGTCCAGCCGGAGGAAGCGGCGTTTGTTTCCCTTCATCATGGCGGCGCTGGTCCGCAGAGCGGCAAAGGCGCCGATGCCGGGCCGGTCCACAATGAGGTAGCTCACCAGCCGGAACCGGTAGCCTACATACACCGCCGCTGCCAGGAACACAACCAGAAAAATGACAAACATGGGAAGCATTTCATCCAGCAGGGCCAGGGAGGTTGCCTCATCCAGCATGGGAATGCCGCCGGAAAGGATGGACGTATCGGATGCCAGGTGGGTAATCATGGTGACAAAGCCCTCGGAAAAGGGCGAGAACATAAAGACCGCCATGGACAGATAGAAGCAGCCAAAACCGACGGCAAAGAGAATGCCGCACTGCAGCAGGGTACACCTCAGCAGCGGGAAGAACCGTTCCGCGCCGGCTTTCAGGGTTTTCGGGGAGGTGAATTGGCCACGGGCAATCCGCAGGGCCGCGGCGGTAAAGCCCAGCCCCAGGCAGAGGAGGAAAAGGTAGTGGGCTACGGGCAGAATATTGCTGAAGGTGGAAAGAACGGAACGCAGCCCCATATTCCGCAGGCCGCCGGTCTGGGAGATCCCGTTCTCCAGCAGATACTGGGCGGCGGTGGAAAAGGCCGATACACAGGTGAGAATCCCGGCGTAAATCAGAACGATCCTCTGGGGCTCCCGGGCTTTTTCAAGCTGCTGCCGGGCGTCTGATTTCAGCTCCCGGGTGGAAGGAATGGTCATAAGCATGTTCCCTTTCTTGTGAAATGATGAAAATAACAAGGATATTG
>CAMEIK010000248.1 GCA_945918315.1 uncultured Clostridia bacterium | reverse complement strand
GGTCACAATCGTCACCTCCGCACCAGGCATAGCCCACATCGTCCCCGGCGGTGATCTTCAGCAGGCCGGGGGCTTCCCAGGAAAGGGACAGACTGCCCAGATCGCACAGAACGTTTCCCTCCTCCGGGAAAAAGTTCAGGCTGTTTCGCCGGAGCTGGGTCCGCAGCTGCCCTTCATATAAGTAAATCACCGTTTCCAGGTCTTCCCCCTCGGAAAGCAGCAGCGCCTGCCCGAAGGCCATGTCCGCGGTCCGGACCTGGTTTCCGTGCCCGGCGGTCTGGCTCTGGATATAGGCAAGGGCCAGCCGCTGGCTGTCATGGCAGGCACGCTCGGTGACGGCCCTGGAATAGAGCCCGGCCCCCGCCACCACCAGCACCAGCAGGGCAAGAATCAGGATGGCATACAGGGCAAGCAGGATCAGGGATGTTTTTTTCATGTGCCCTCCTCTCCCCGGACCAGCACCCGGACATCCGGGGGCAGGTTGCTGGCAAAGGCCTCATAGGAGACGATAAAGTCCCGATGGTTAATCACAAGATGGTAGTTTTCCTCCAGATAGGAAAGGCTGGGAGGGTAGGCACCCTCCACCGCGTAGCACTGGGCGGCGGCACGGAGCACCGCTTCCCGGATGGAAGCGACGCTGCCCGCCCGGATGTCCCGGGAGAAGGTGGGAACCAGCAGCGCAAGCCCAAGAATCAGCGCCGCGACAAGGGCACAGAACAGCTTCTTCATAGCCAGCCCTCAAACCGCGCCCAGAATGCCCAGCAGCGGCAGCATGACGGAAAGCAGGGTCAGACCCACGGACACCGTCAGAAATCCCATCAGCGCCGGCTCCACGCTGTCGATGAGGCCCGCGATGCTGTCCTCCGCTTCCTTGCCCAGCCGCCCGGACAGCTGCTCCAGGGCATCCGTCAGGCTGCCGCTGGTCTCCCCCACCCGGAGCATCCGGGCATCCCGGGCCGGCAGAACGGGGCCCAGAAGGGCGGCAAAGCTCTCCCCCAGGGAAAGCCGCTCCGGGTGCAGAGCTTCCCGGAGCCCATCGTGGTCGCACTGGGAAAGGGCCGTCTCCATGGCCTCCCGAGGGTCCATGCCGCTGGCAAGGAGGGTGGACAGGGTGTCCGTCAGCCGGGACAGGGCAAGCTTGTAAAGGGCCTGCCGGGTCAGGGGCAGCTTTTCAAGAGGACCCCGGAGGGCCTCCCGGCCTTCCTCCCGGCGCAGAATGAGGGTCAGCACCAGCAGGGACAGGGCAAGCAGGGCGGAAACCACCAGTCCCACAGTGCCGATGACCCCCGCGGCGGAAACATAGGAATAGGCGGAGGCGTGGAGGCTGCCGGTGAGGCTGTCATAGACCCCCCGGAACATGGGAAGCACCCAGAACACCAGCACTCCCAGCACCACGCACATCATGCCGAGCAGGGCCGCGGGGTAGGTCAGGGAGGAACGCATCTTCTCCAGCAGCTCCTCCTGCCGGCGGTAGTATTCGGAAAGCCGCTCCAGGCTCTCGTCCAGCCGCCCGGACTGCTCCGCCGTCCCCAGTACCCCCAGGGCGTACTCCGGGAAGACCCCGGTGAGGCGGGCGCTTTCCGCGAAGGTCCGGCCTTCGGAAAGCCGGGAGGCGATTTCTCCCGCGGCGCGGGCGGTTTCGTCGGCTCCGTCCTGGGACAGAGCACCGCAGCTGTCCTCCAGAGAGCAGCCGCTGTGAAGCATGGCGGCGGTCTGGGCACAGAAATCACACAGCTGCATGGCGGTGAGTGTAGTTTTCTTTTCCTGCATAGGGGTTGCTGTCTGCATAGCCGTTCCCTCCTTAATAGGTGTAGCGGGTTGTGTACAGGGAATCGTCGGTAAGGGACTTGGTATCTACCCCGGCGGCGGCAAAGGTGATGTCCACCCGCTGCCAGATGTTGGGCTTTGCCTTGATCTCCACGGTGACCCAGCCCTGCTCCTGAAGATAAAAGCTGTTCCAGGCGTGGTACACCTCGCTGCCGCCGCTTTGGACATAGCCCACGATCAGCTTGCAGGGAATTCCCACGGACCGGAGCATGGCGGCGGCCAGGCTGGCATAGTCAAAGCAAATGCCCTTTCCCGTGCGCAGTGTCTCGTCCGGGTCCGGCAGGTACCCGGATTGAACGGTATCCGCCTTGGGGTAGTCGTAGCGGATGGTATCGGACAGGTATTCGTACACCGCCGAGGCTACCTCCGCGTCGGTATCGCAGGGGGCTGCCAGCTCCCGGGCTTTCAGCACACATTGGGAGCTTTCCGAGAAGCGGCTCATCTGGGAAGGCCGGAGAAAGGGTTGGAACTCGTCGGAGAGGGTAACCTCCCGGGCAGCTTTCCAGAGGCAGATGTACTGGCTGCCCGCGGCGTTTTCCATGACCCGGAAGGTGTAGCTGCCGGAGCCCAGACTCAGAGGGAAGACCGTGGGCGTGCCGTCGCCGGGCAGGTCGTAGTTGTATTTGATGTCACCCAGGATAACCTGGAATTTAAGCCTCTTGCCGGAGGTTGCCGCCATGGCGACAAATCCCTTTTCCAGGCCGGAGAAGTCTGCCCGGACCGTCCCCTGGGTTTCCGCCGCCGCCGGGTCAAAGGCAGCGTCGTGAAAGGGCAGGATCTCATAGCCCCCGGCGGCCTGCGG
>CAMEIK010000247.1 GCA_945918315.1 uncultured Clostridia bacterium | reverse complement strand
CCCCCCTATTCCGGCATCCCCGTTTTTCCCCGACGATCCCACAGCCAGCAGTTTCCCTTGCTTTCCCGTTGGGCCCGGTACAGCGCCTGGTCCGCCCGTTCCAACAGCTCCGGGGAGGGCTTCTCCTCCGCGCCGCACAGGGCGATACCGATGGAGCAGGAGGCGGGATGACCGTCTTCCTTCCGATAATTCCGGAAGGTCTCGCAGATATCCTTTCCTCTTCTTTCCAAAACGGCCCCATCGTCCATGTTTTTCAGAATAATCAGGAATTCATCGCCGCCGTAACGGCACAGGATATCTCCCTTTCGGGTCTTGCGGCGAAGCAGCTCCGCGAAGGAGCAGAGCATCCGGTCCCCGGCCTCATGACCATAGGTATCATTGGTGGCCTTCAGGTCATCCAGATCAATCAGGAATACGGCAAGGGGCCGCTCGTCCCTGCGAATAACCGCCATGGCAGCCTGAAGACCCCGGCGGTTGAACAGGCCGGTCAGAGGATCCCGGTTGGCTTCCTCCTGGAGGAAGGCTTCCCTCTGCCGGAAGGATTCGGCATCCACAAGCCGCTGAAGCCGCTTGTTCAGGTCGAAAGCAGGGTGGCATTTGCACAGAAAATCATCGGTTTCCAGCGCCAGCGGCAGATCCCGCATAGCCTCGCCGTTGGGGACGGTGGCAAGGACCGGAATCCTCCACAGGGCAGGATTCCGCCGAAGATACTGCAGCACCGTGGCGGCGCCGTTATCGGGAAGGGTCATGCTCAGAATCACGGCGGAAACAAATCCCGTTTCCTTTGCTCCGATCCGCCCGATGGCGGATTCCCCGTCTGCCGCTTCCAGCACAAGGTACTGGTCCTCCAGGAGCCGATGGATTCTATCCCGGTACCGGGGGTCTTCATCCACAATCAGCAGTTTTTCGGGGTGTTTTATGGCCTGCCGCACGGCAGCCGGCGCTTCCAGCGACGGGGCCCATACCTTCAGCAATTCCTCAAACTCCGCCACAGGCATGGGCTTTGTAAAGAAGTATCCCTGCACATAGTCGCAGCCTGCCGCCTGAAGACGGGCCATCTGCTCCCGTGTCTCCACGCCCTCGGCAACCACATTCAGGTTCAGCCGGTGGGCCATGGTAATGATGTCATGCAGAATACTCAGCTCCGAGGACTTGAGGGTCTCGTTCTGCACGAAGGTCATATCCAGCTTCAGGATGTCCAGATTCATCTGGCCCAGCATATTCAGGGAAGAATAGCCGCTGCCGAAGTCATCCATCTCGATGATAAAGCCCTGCTTGCGAAGGGCGTCCACAGCGCTGATGATCAGGCCGGGATTTTCGGTATAGGCGGTCTCCGTAATCTCAATATGCAGATAGGCGGGGTTTACGCCGTACTTTCGCGTGATGTCCCGAAGTGTATCGGCCAGGTTGTCCTGGCACACATCCGCCCGGGACACATTGACGGAAATGGGCAAAAGCGGCAAGCCACGGGATTTCCAATCCCGGAGCAGAGCGCATACACGCTCCCATACATACCGGTCCAATCTGGAAATAAAGCCGTTTTTTTCAAACAGGGGAATAAACTCTCCGGGCGACATAAAGCCCCACTCGGGGTGGATCCAGCGGACCAGCGCCTCCGCGCCCACCATACAGTCGTCGTTCAGGCTGTATTTGGGCTGGAGATAGACCACAAACTGGTTCCCGTTCAGGGCGGCGTCCATGGTGTCGGAGATTTCCTTCTCCCGCAGAAGCTTGCCGCGGAGGGAATCATCGTACACCGCGTAACGCTCATTGTACTGTCCCTTGATGCTGTCCACCGCCAGCATGGCCCGGTCGCACATCAGCTCCACGGGTATGGAGCTGTCGGTGATCTCATAGATGCCCCAGCGCATCACCGCGTTCTGAAATGCGGCTGCGGAATCCTTCATCAGCGCTTTTCTGACATCAGGCCGCTTCCTCCGCTCCAGCTCCGTTCTCTCAAAACACAGAAAACGGTCCGAGCCAAATCTGCCGCAGAAGCCGGCATCACCAACCACCTTCGAGGCGTTCCCGGCAATCTCCTTCAGCAGACGGTCACCGGCACGCCGGCCGAAGGTGTCATTGAACAGCTTAAAGTTTTCCACGTTGGTACAGACGATGCTGTATGCCGTTTCCGGGTCCTCATCCAGCTGCTCCCGAACCTTCTGGTAGAAAAACTCCTTGCTGTAAAGTCCTGTGAGCCGGTCATATTTGAACTGGTTGACCATGGCCGCCGTTTCCCGAAGCCGGATAAGACTGGCGACCCGGTGCAGCAGGATCTGGGGGCGGTAGGGCTTGGGAACATAATCCGTGGCGCCGGCGGCAAGGGCGGATACTTCGTCATCCTCGCTGTCGCTTTGCGTCATGACAATCACAGGGATCAGGGACAGCACCGGGTCCGCCTTTACATGCTTCAGGAAGGTATAGCCGTCCATAACCGGCATCATGATATCCAGAAGCACCAGCGCCACATTCTCCCGGTACCGGCTCAGGATGTCCAGTCCCTCCAGACCGTTCTCCGCCTCCAGGACCTGGTAATGCTCGGCAAGGATCTCATGCAGGATCGCCCGGTTAAGTTCGTTATCTTCCACAATCAGGATCTGCTTCTTCGCTGCCATTGGCGTTCCCTCTCTTTG
>CAMEIK010000246.1 GCA_945918315.1 uncultured Clostridia bacterium | reverse complement strand
AAATTCCAATTTACCTATCTGCTGTGTTATCCCGAAATACATATGAAATATAAAGGAGCAAATCACATGGACTACCGCATTGAACATGACTCCATGGGGGAGGTTCGGGTCCCCGCGGACAAGTACTGGGGCGCCCAGACCCAGCGGAGCCGGGAGAATTTCCCCATCGGTGTGGGTCTGGAAACCATGCCCGCCGAGATCATCCGGGCCTTCGGCATCCTGAAAAAAGCTGCCGCCCTGGCAAACCACGCCCTCCGGCCGGAGAAAATGACGGAGGAAAAGCGGGATTTTATCTGCCGGGTCTGTGACGAGGTGGTCTCCGGGGCCCTGGATGACAATTTCCCCCTGGTGGTGTGGCAGACCGGCTCCGGCACCCAGTCCAATATGAACGCCAACGAGGTCATCGCGAGTCGGGGCAACGCCCTGGCCGGGCGGAAGCTTCTGCATCCCAACGACGACATCAACATGTCCCAGTCCTCCAACGATACCTTCCCCACCGCCATGCACATTGCCGCGGCCCTTTCTCTGGAGGACCGGGTGCTCCCGGCGGTGGAGGGGCTTATCAAGACCCTGCTTCGTCTGGAGGAGGAAAACCGGGGCATTGTCAAATCGGGAAGGACCCATTTGCAGGATGCCACCCCCATTGCCTTTTCTCAGGAAATCTCCGGCTGGCGGACCAGTCTGGAGCGGAGCCGGGACCTGATCCGGCTTTCCCTGCCCCCTCTGCGGGAGCTGGCCCTGGGAGGCACCGCCGTGGGCACCGGCCTCAACGCCCCCAAGGGCTTTGATACCCTGGCGGCGGCGGAAATCAGCCGGCTGACCGGGAAAGCGTTCACCACCGCCCCCAACAAGTTCCACGCCCTGACCTCCAGGGATGAGCTGGTTTTTGCCCACGGGGCGCTGAAGGCTCTGGCGGCCGACCTGATGAAAATCGCCAACGACATCCGCTGGCTGGCCTCCGGCCCCCGGGACGGCCTGGGGGAGATCTTCATTCCGGAAAATGAGCCCGGTTCCTCCATCATGCCCGGCAAGGTCAACCCGACCCAGTGCGAGGCGGTGACCATGGTGGCGGTCCAGGTCATGGGCAACGATACCGCCGTCGGCATTGCCGCCTCTCAGGGCAATTTTGAACTGAACGTATTCATGCCGGTGCTGGCCTACAATTTCCTTCAGTCGGCCCGGCTTCTTGCCGAGGCCATGGAGTCTTTCAATGTACACTGCGTTTCCGGCATCCGGGCCAACCGGGAGAAGATGGATAAGAATCTCCGGGAATCCCTGATGCTGGTCACCGCCCTGAACCCCTACATCGGCTACGAAAACGGCGCCAAAACCGCGAAGCTTGCCTACCGGGAGAATATCTCCCTCCGGGAGGCCTGCCTGCGGCTGGGCTTCCTCACCGCCGAGGAATTCGACCGGGTCTTCCACCCGGAACAGATGATCTGACGAAAAATCGACAACGGACAAACGCCTCCGGCCTGAAACAGCCGGAGGCGTTAACAATTTACGGCAGAATGTTGCCCGCGGCAAGGTACAGCCTGTACCAATCACCGCGCTCCAGGCGGATCTCGCTTCCCCGGATAATTTCGGCCATGCGGGCATCGCTCGTGGTTCCCGCCACCAGCTGGATATTGGCCGGGTGGCGGAAAATCCAGGCGGCGGCAATGGCGGTGGGGGTGGCCCCGTACTGTTCGGCCAGCTGGTCCAGCGCCTGGTTCAGCTCCGGGTACTGCTCCCGGTTTCCGACAAAAGGACCTTTGAAAAAGCCGTACTGGAAAGGAGACCAGGCCTGCACGGTGATGTCATGGAGGCGGCAGTAGTCCAGCACCGCCCCGTCCCGGTCCGCCGCCCCGGGGGTGTCCAGATTGACCTCCAGCCCGGAGGCCACCATGCCGGAGGCGGGTATGCTGAATTGGAGCTGGTCCACGCAAATCGGTTGGCGGACCCATTTTTTCAGCAGGGCGATCTGGCTGGGCCGGTGGTTGGAAACGCCGAAATGGCGCACTTTGCCGCTGGTTTCCAGTTCGTCAAAGGCCTGGGCCACTTCCTCCGGCTCCATGAGGGCATCGGGACGGTGGAGCACCAGCATATCCAGGTACTCCGTATTCAGCCGTTTCAGAATCCCCTCCACGGCGGAGAGGATATGCTCCCGGGAAAAGTCATACATACCCGGGCGGATGCCGCACTTGGACTGGAGGAACATGTCCTCCCGGCGAAGCCCGGTGCGCTTTACCGAAGCGGCGAAGACTTCCTCGCATTTGCCGCCGCCGTAAATGTCCGCGTGGTCAAAAAAATTCAGGCCCTGCTCCATGCAGTACAGCAGGTGTTGGTCCAGTTTTTCCTCCGGCATTCCGGAAACGCGCATACAGCCAACGGCAATGGCGGGAACCCGCAGTCCGGTTCCCCCCAGAGGGATTGTTTTCATAGGAAATACATCCTTTCTTTTGTGGGAATACGCCTATTATACAGGCTTCCGGACCGCCACGCAACCGGGAAAGGCCGAAAGTTTTTCTTGCATTTTCCCTGGGAATATGGTATTCTAATCAGGTATTGAAGAATGCCGGTGTGTTGGAATGGTAGACGAGGAGGACTCAAAATCCTTTGGTGGCGACATCGTGTGGGTTCGAGTCCCACCACCGGCACCA
>CAMEIK010000245.1 GCA_945918315.1 uncultured Clostridia bacterium | reverse complement strand
GGGAATGCCAATGTCTTTCATGAAAGCAAGTAAGCTATTAAAGAAAATCAAAGCCCGCCTCACGGCGGTTGTTCCTCCCTACTGTCTGGGAATCCTGACGACCATTGTCGAAGAAGCCAACAGCTTTGATGACATTCTAACGGGGCTCCGGGCGATCAACTACGCCAAGCCATCCGTGGTTCTGGGGATTCTTGGCCTTGTCCTCCTGGTGTTGACTTTGCTTTCCTCCTTCGCAGTAAACCGGATTTTACGGAAACAGAATATTTCCGGTCAGTTTGCCAGGCTTATGCGCCAGCACACGGACGAGACGATTCAGAATATCGACAATACCTATTCCTGGGGATATAACTATTGCCTGTATTATTCCCAGGATCCCAACGGCTGGCTGCCAAAGCAGTTCAAAATCACCGATTATGACCAGGGGGAGTATCGGTTCCCAACAAACCCGCCCTTTACCGGGTATTCCCAGGATACGTATCAGGAATTCTGTCGGCAGGATCCTAAGATCAAAGCAATCCAGGATAAGGATGAGAACCGAGCCCGTTTTGCCGTAAAGCATTTCAAGAAAAACACGAATAAGGATAACGAGCTGTTTGACATTTCCATCAAAAAGACAAACTGGGTTTCCCTGCAATTCCACTGGGATTACTTCAGAACGTTTAACGCGAAAACCTCCGAAAAGGTGGAGAATCCCAACATCGAAGTCGTTCAGCAGCAGCTGCTTGAAATCCATAAAAACCAGGGTCAAAAATTTTGGATCAACAGCTTTTGTCTTCACTTAATGATCGGCACCCCGAAGGGCATTATTCTTTCAAGAATCGGACGCGCGAAAGAAAACGATTACCCTGCGACCTGGGCCGCTACCATAGGCGAACAGATTGAGGAAAGTGATTTTTATAACAAAAGCTCTTCCAAAGAGGGTAGCCGGATTGAAAAGAACTTCATTGAAAAATGGGTAAAACGAGCGCTGAACGAAGAATTTGGCGTAGACCCGGAAACCGAATACGAGGAACTGTTTGACCCGGATTCTCTCAGGCTGCTGAGTGTTGATGTCGAAGCGGATATTTACAACCTTGCCTTGACCTGCGTCATACATATCAAGGGAAGCTTCGAAGAATGGATGACAAAGAAAGCCGCCGACATCGACAGGTGCGAAAACTATGAGCTGCAAGAATGCACACTTGCCCAAGCGCGGGGTATCTTGCTGGGGTATCCGGAAAACCGCAAGGAATATCATCCGTCAACCTATCTGAGAATTCTGATGTATCACCGATACAAAGAGGGCACCGAACGGACAAAGAAGCTGTTATTACAGAAGCAATCCGGGAAGCTATGACAGCGCGTCCGGAGCGGTCCTCTGAAATCACCCCCCGCCATGCATGTTTTGACGCGTGCATGGCGGGTTTTTCTGCTCAGACGGTCCTGCGGATTCCCCGATAACATAAGTTTTCACTTGCGGTACAAGGACCAGACTGCTATAATAGAACTATGTCAACACCGCACAAATGCGTCTGCGGCCGGATGGCGCGGTCTTGCCATAGAGGATCATGCGCGCAGGGGTTGCTATTCAAAAAGGATAAGAATAAGGAGCCAATATGAAAAATTTTATTTATGAGACCCCGACCAAGGTATATTTTGGCAAAGGTGAGGAGCAAAAAGTCGGCAAGCTGACGGCCCAGTACCGACCCAAAAAGGTTCTGCTCCATTATGGCGGCAAATCCGCGGAGGAAAGCGGACTGCTGAGCGTCGTCAGAAAAAGCCTGTCCGACGAGAATATCCCCTTTGTGGAGCTGGGTGGCGTGGTGGCCAACCCGGAGCTGCCCCTGGTGCGCAAGGGCATCGCCCTGTGCCTTGCCCAGGGGGTGGACTTCGTGCTGGCCGTGGGCGGAGGGTCCGTTATGGATTCTACCAAGGATATCGCCAACGGCGCGGCAAACCCCCAGGTGGATGTGTGGGATTTCTCCATGGGCAGATCGGTGCCGGAGAAGACCCTGCGCAAAGGCTGCATCCTGACACTGGCGGCAGCCGGTTCCGAAATGTCCAACTCCTGTGTCATCTCCAATCCCCAAACCGGCGAGAAACGGGGCTATAATTGCAGCGCCAACCGGATGGATTTCGCCATTGAAAACCCTGAGCTGACCTATACGGTTCCGCCCTATCAGACTGCCTGCGGTGCGGTGGACATCGCCATGCACACCATTGAGCGGTATTTCTGCCCCGGCTCGGATACCTATCTGACGGATGCCATTGCCGAAGCCGTCATCAAAAGCGTGATGAAGGCCGGCAGCGACTGCCTGAAGGATCCCCGGAACTACGAAGCCAGAGCCAACATGATGTGGGCCTCCTCCCTGGCCCACAACGGGCTGACCCAGTGCGGACGGGAGGTCCAGCTTGCGGTGCATCAGTTGGAGCACGAGGTTTCCGGCATGTACCCCAAGGTCGCCCACGGGGCGGGCCTGGCAGCCCTCTGGTGCAGCTGGGCAAGATACGTCTATTCGGCCAATATTCCCAGGTGGCTGCAGTATGCCTCCCATATCTGGAATCTGGATATCGATTTTGAGCATCCCGAGGCTACCATCGAGACGGCAATCAATATGCAGGAGGCCTATTATGCCGGGATGGGCATGCCGACCAACCTGAAAATGCT
>CAMEIK010000244.1 GCA_945918315.1 uncultured Clostridia bacterium | reverse complement strand
CTGTCAATTGTCAATTGTCAATTGTCAATTCGGCGAAGCCGCCAAATTCCAATTTGTATACCTGCTGAACGAAGCCTCTATTCCCGGGATTATTTTGAGAATCCCGGGCATGCGGCTTTCACCATTTCCAGCTCCTCCGGGTAGATGCAGTTGGGAATGGTTTTCTTTTTTACGGCCGCGAGGGCTTCGTCCAGCTCCATCCAGCGCACCGCGTCGATTTCCTCTTTTTGAAGACGGAAGTCCGATGCCTCCTGATCGAACCACAGGGCAAATACCCGGGCGTATTCCCGGTCGTGAAAGGGGCGGCCATGGAAAAACCCGTCAGCCCGGGCCCAACGGTTCCCGCAGAGAATCAGCGCTTCCGGCGGGGCCTCCACACCCAGTTCCTCCTCCAGCTCCCGCAGGGCGGAGGGAAGAAAGTCCACCCCTGCCGGGATGTGTCCCGCGCTGGAGATGTCGTAGCAGCCGGGCCAGGACTCCTTGCTTTCGCAGCGCTTTTGCAGAAGGATCTGAATGCTCCCTTCCCGGCGCCGGAGCAGCCAAACATGGGAGGTCCGGTGGGGGATTCCCTCCCTGTGGGCCCGCTCCCGGGGAACAATCCTACCGGTGGGCATCCCGTGTTCGTCCACCACATCCAGCATTTCCTGCTTCATGGCTTTTTGTACATCCTTTTCTTTGATAATAGGAATATTATGCGGTGCAAACCCCTCTCCCTTTGGGAGAGCCTTTGCAGGGGCTGATTGAGCTCATCGGCCCGCGGGAAAATGTTTCCGATATTCTGGGCATTCCGGCGGATTCGTAACCGCGTCCTGAGGGGCGATGAGCGCAATCGCCCCCTAAGGCAACACCGCACAAATGCGTCTGCGGATCTCAGCGGATCTTTTGCACCGGTTCTACAGTTTCAAAAATGGGAAATACATACAGTATTCCCTCATTTTTGAAACTTTGAACCGGCACAAAATCTCTCGCTGAGCTTCCTTGCCGATTTATGCGGTGTTGCCCTAAATTGGTTTCTTCGACGGCCCGTCAAATTTCCATTCAAGAAACCGGGGCGTCAGGCCCGTTTTTTCAGCACGACCTCACCGTATCTGCCGCCCAGGTAGGTTCCATTTTGGATTACCGGACAGCCGTTGACAAATACATGTACGATACCGCCGGGGGCCGCGTCGGGGGTCTTTTCGTCAACGGACAGAGTGGCCATATCCAGTACCGTAATGTCCGCCTTGTATCCGGGACGCAGATAGCCCCGGTCCGGGATGCTGAAGCGGTCAGCCGTCGCACCGGTCATTTTCCGGACGATCTTCTCATAGGGAATCCCCCAGCGTTTTGCCAGGAGGAAGAACTGGGGGAAGGTCTGGAAAGCGGCAATGTTCTGCAAGCCCTTTTCTTCTACCCAGGCATCCGTCATGAAGACGGACAGGTCATCCTCCATAAGCGTGCGGACGATGTCATCATTGTAGTATTTGCCCAGATAGATGCTGCCGCTGCGATTGGAAAGATCCACCAGCTTGAGGTACATGTCCAGATTGGAGAGGCCTTCCGCTGCCGCGATTTCCGGGATTGTTCTGCCTTCGTATTCCGGATGTTCATCGGATATGTAGGCAACAACCATGTCCTCCCAGTCAATACCCAGCACCTTCCGGTACATGAGAATGGTAAGCTCCAGCTTCAACCGGTTAAGGGGCTTCGCGGCATCCTCCCTGGAAAGAGCGGCGTACCACTCCGGGTACACAACCGTGATGACGGAGGCACCGTAATGGAAGGCGTAGTTATCATAGGCAATGGGGGAGCCGGCGGCATGCTCCCGATGGAACACCGCCAGCATTTTTTTCTTCAGGCCCCAGCTGCGCTTGCCGGTGAAGATCAGATGGGAATACTCCAGTCTGCAGCCGGACTTTTTCATAATGTCCACGGCTTCATCCAGCGCCAGCTCCAGATGGGATTTCCTGGTCAGAAGGGGATAGTCCGCGCTGACAGCGGAACAGGCCCGGGGATGGATGGTGAGGATTCCGTCGTATTTGGCAATCTCCCGGGCAAAGGCCAGGATCTCGTCCTCCTTGGCGTACCGGTCCGGCTCATACATAAAGCCCAGAGAGCCGCCGAAGGCGCCGCCCTCCATGGCTTCTCGCACATGTCCCAGCTCCTGGGCAATCTGTTCCGCCGTAAAGGGGGTGGGGTCAAAGCCCGCGATACCCGCCCGGACGGAGCCCTGCCCAATAAGGGGCACCAGATTGACATAGAGATTCCCCGTGGCCCGGGCCTTGAAATCGGCAAAGCTGCCGGGATTCCGGGCATCGAACAGACCGCCCCCCAGCTTGTCCCGATGGGGGGTATCGGGGGGCGCGCCAAAGGGGGAGAAGCTGCAGTTGCCGGTAATCTGGGTGGTGATGCCCTGCCGCAGAAAGGGCTTGAAGAATTTCTCCGCATCCGGGTGGTCATAGAAAAAGTCGTTGTGCGAGTGGGCGTCGATCAGACCGGGGCAGACCATGTACCCCGCGGCATCCACCACATGATCGGCATCCGAGGTAATCTCCCCGCCCACCTGGAGGATGCGGTCATCCTCTATCAGCACATCGCCCCTGACCGGAGCGCTTCCGCTTCCGTCATAGAGCATTCCGTTTTTCAGCAGTGTTTTCATAGATAGACCTCCTGAC
>CAMEIK010000243.1 GCA_945918315.1 uncultured Clostridia bacterium | reverse complement strand
GGCAAATTCCAATTTGAAAATATTTCGTGCCCGGCAGACTGCCTGCCGGGCACGAAAAGGCGAATCAAAGCTGCTGCCACAGCCAGGGCAGCACCGGCTCGAAGACCGGGCCCATGGGAGTGGCTTCCGGGGTGTTTTCCACACAAAGTCTGACAAATTCCGCCGCCAGGGCGGCAGCGTCCGGGATGCTTTTTCCCCGCAGGTAAGCACCGGTAAGGGCCGCGGCGAACAGGTCTCCCGTACCGTGGCAGACCCGGGGAACCCGGGGGCCCCGATAGGACAGGCAGGCGCGTCCGTCGGAAAAATACCAGCCGGTTTCCGTGTCTGACCAGTCGATGCCGGTGATGACCGCGCTCTCGGCCCCCAGGGACAGAAGCCGGGCGGCAAGGTCTTCATAGTAGCTTTCCTCCGCCCGTTCCCGGTAGGGAAGTCCGGTAAGGAACGCCGCCTCCGTCACATTGGGAAGCACGGTTTTTGCCCGGGGAAAGAGCTTCCGCAGCGCCGCGATGTGGTCCGGGGTGATGCGGCTGTAAAGCTTGCCGTTGTCCCCCAGCACCGGGTCCAGGAACCGGTCACAGGGGAAGGAATCCAGAACCTGACCGACGGCGGAAACCTGCTCCGGGCAGGATAAATAGCCCACGGTCACGGCGTCAAAGGAGATGCCCCGGGAGGCCCAATGCCGGGCAAAGTCCGGCAGGTGCCCGGTGAGGCTTATCCCTTCCGGGCCGGGGAAGCCCGTGTGGGTGGAGAGCACCGCCGTGGGCAGCACGCTGCACTGATGGCCCATGGCGCTCAAGACAGGCAGGGCAACGGTCAGGCTGCACCGGCCCACGCAGGACAGGTCCTGAATGGACAGAACGTGGCTCATCCCTGGTTCCGTTTTTTCATGACCTGGCGCATACGGGCGGCGTGGTCCAGCTCCCGCTTGCGGATCCGCAGGCTCTTGGGGGTGCACTCCAGCAGCTCGTCGTCAGCCAGGAATTCCAGACACTGCTCCAAAGAGTAGATCCGGGGGGTGGTCAGCCGCAGGGCCTCGTCGGAACCGGCGGCCCGCATATTGGTCAGCTGCTTTTTCTTGCAGACGTTGACGGTCATATCCTCGTTCCGGCTGCAGATGCCCACCACCATACCGGCGTACACGGGAACGCCTGCGCCGATGAACAGGGTGCCCCGCTCCTGGGCGTTAAACAGACCGTAGGCGCAGGACTCGCCGGACTCAAAGGCGATGAGAGAGCCCACCTGGCGGCGCTCGATTTCCCCCTTCATGGGGGCGTAGGAATCCAGAACGGAGGACATGATGCCCTCGCCCCGGGTGTCGGTGAGGAACTCGCTGCGGTAGCCGAAGAGGCCCCGGGAAGGCACCAGGAACTCCAGACGGTAGCGGCTGCCCATGGGGGTCATGCTCACCAGGTCACCCTTCCGCTTGCCCATCTTCTCAATGACGGAGCCCATGCTTTCCTCGGGCACATCGGCGACCATCCGCTCGATGGGCTCGCAGGTCACGCCGTCCACCACCTTGGTCAGCACACGGGGGGTGGACACGGAGAACTCGTAGCCCTCCCGGCGCATGGTCTCCATCAGGATGCTCAGGTGCATTTCGCCCCGGCCCGCCACATTGAAGGCGTCGGTGCCCTGCTCGGTGACATGGAGGGAGACGTCCTTCAGAAGCTCCCGCTCCAGCCGGTCCCGCAGGTTCCGGGAGGTGACATACTTGCCCTCCTGACCGGCGAAGGGGGAGTCGTTGACGGCGAAGGTCATTTCGATGGTGGGGTCGCTGATCTTCACAAAGGGCAGGGGCTCCACGTTGTCGGGAGCGCAGAGGGTCCGGCCGATGGTAATATCCGCCATGCCGGACAGGGCCACGATCTCGCCGGCGGAGGCCTCCGTGATGGGGGCCTTGGCAAGACCCTCGAAGGCGTACAGGGCAACCACCTTGCCCTTGGTTTTCACGTCGGGATCGTGGTAGTCGCAGATGGTGACCTCCTGGTTTGCCCGGATGGTGCCCCGCTCTACCCGGCCCACAGCGATCCGGCCCACATACTCATTGTAGTCAATGGAGGAAACCAGCAGCTGCAGAGGGGCGGTGGGGTCCCCGGTGGGAGGATCGATATACTGGACAATGGTTTCAAACAGGGGGGTAAGATCCTTGCCGGGCTCGTCGGGGCCGTAGGAGGCGGTGCCCTGGCGGCCGGAGCAGAAGACGGTGGGGGAGTTGAACTGCTCGTCGGTGGCGTCCAGGTCCAGCAGCAGCTCCAGCACCTCGTCCATGACCTCATGGATCCGGGCGTCGGGCTTGTCCACCTTGTTCACCGCCACGATGACCTTGTGGCCCAGCTCCAGGGCCTTCTGGAGCACGAACCGGGTCTGGGGCATGGGGCCCTCGGCGGCGTCCACCAGGAGGATGACGCCGTTGACCATTTTCAGGATCCGCTCCACCTCGCCGCCGAAGTCGGCGTGGCCCGGGGTATCTACGATGTTGATTTTATAATCCTTATAGTGTACGGAGGTATTCTTGGCGAGAATGGTGATGCCCCGCTCCCGCTCCAAGTCTCCGGAGTCCATGACCCGCTCCACAGTCTGCTGATTTTCCCGGTAGATACCGCCCTGCTTCAGCATTTCGTCCACCAGGGTGGTCTTGCCGTGGTCAACGTGGGC
>CAMEIK010000242.1 GCA_945918315.1 uncultured Clostridia bacterium | reverse complement strand
GGGGACGGTACCCGGTTTCTTCTCAGTTTTTCAGGCTCTGCAGGGGCGCGGGAATCCGGCCGCCCCGGGCAATGAACGCCTCGCTGGACTCTGTATGCAGGGGCATCACCGGAGCGCTTCCCAGCAGGCCCCCCATTTCCACCCGGTCACCCACCTGCTTCCCCAGGGCGGGGATAATCCGCACGGCGGTGGTCTTGGAATTGACCATACCGATGGCGGCTTCATCGGCGATAATGGCAGAAATGGTCGCCGCGGAGGTATCGCCCGGCACTGCGATCATATCCAGGCCCACGGAGCATACGCAGGTCATAGCTTCCAGTTTCGTGATGGTCAGGGTTCCCCGTTCCGCGGCGGCAATCATGCCTTCGTCCTCCGATACCGGAATAAAGGCACCGGAAAGGCCGCCCACATGGTTGGAGGCCATGACACCGCCTTTTTTTACCGCGTCATTCAGCATGGCAAGGGCGGCGGTGGTGCCGTGGGTTCCGCAGACCTCCAGACCCATTTCCTCCAGGATTCGGGCAACGCTGTCCCCCACCGCAGGCGTGGGCGCAAGACTCAGGTCCACAATGCCAAAGGGCACCCCCAGCCGACGGGAGGCCTCCACACCCACAAGCTGGCCCATCCGGGTCACCCGGAAGGCCGTCTTCTTGATGGTCTCGGCAACCACATCAAAGGGCTGTCCCTTGACGCTTTGCAGGGCGTGGTACACCACACCCGGGCCGGAAACACCAACGTTCAGAACGCACTCCGGCTCTCCCACACCATGGAACGCGCCGGCCATAAAAGGGTTATCCTCCACAGCATTGGCAAACACAACGACCTTGGCGCAGCCCAGGCAGTCATTCCGGACGGTAGCCTCGGCAGTCCGTTTCAGAATCCTGCCCATTTCCGCCACCGCGTCCATGTTGATGCCCGCCTTGGTGGAGCCTACATTGACACTGGCGCAGACCCGTTCCGTTTCTGCCATGGCTCCCGGAATGGAACGAATCAGCTTCCAGTCACTTTCCGTTGCGCCTTTCTGCACCAGGGCAGAGAAGCCGCCGATAAAGTTCACGCCGCATTCCTTGGCTGCCGCATCCAGAGTTTTCGCGATGGGAACATAGTCATCCCCCTGGCAGCCGGCAGCAACCAAAGCGATAGGAGTCACGGAAATACGCTTATTGACGATGGGGATGCCAAATTCCTTTTCAATGTCCTCCCCCACCTTCACAAGGTCCTTGGCCCGCTGGGTGATTTTCCTGTAAATCTTTTCACAGCAGCGGTCCATATTGGGATCCGCGCAGTCCAGCAGGCTGATGCCCATGGTAATAGTCCGAATATCCAGGTGCTGATTGGCAATCATGTCCTGGGTCTGCAAAATATCTTTCGCGTTCAGCATAGCGTTTTCCTCAGATCCGGTGCATGGCCTGGAAGATGTCCTCCCGCTGAACCTTAATGGACAGGCCCATTTCTTTTCCGGCCTCCTCCATGGCATCGCAGAGCCGGGCCAGCGGGATGGTGCATTCGGACACCTCTACCGCCATCATCATGGTAAAATACCCCTGCATGACGGTCTGGCTGATGTCCAGAACATTTACCTGATAGGCCGCCAGGGTGGTACAGACCTGGGCAATGATCCCCACCCGGTCCTTCCCGACAACGGTAACAATTGCTTTCATAGTCTCTCCTTACAAATCGTAGTCCGCCGCGACGCGGCTTCCCAGCAGATGGAAAAAGTGGGTCTTGGCTTCCTGGTGCAGCGGATGCGCCGCATAGGCAGCCAGAGCTTCCCGGCTTTCAAACTCGGAATAGAGGGCATAGTCCATACCGTTGTACGCGCGGCGGATTTCCATATGCAGAAGGCCGGGGATTTTCCCAACCAGCGGCTCCAGAACAGAGGCGATAAGCTTCACAGCCTCGTCTTTCTCCACGCCGTCTTTGAGGGTGTACAGAACAATATGTTTTACCATGGTTGCATCCTCCTGTTAACAGAAAATTGTCCGATACCCAAAGATACCGGGGCAGTTTGCGCTGCCCCGGTATCCGTTGTTTACAAAGGATTACTCCTCTTCCTCCAGGAGCGCCCGGATGGACAGAGAGATCCGCTTGTTCTCCGCGTCCACATCGGTAATCTTCACCCGGACATCCTGGCCCTCGGACAGGACATCCTCAGGCTTGCCGATCCGACGGTCAGCAATCTGGGAGATATGGATCAGGCCATCAACACCGGGAATGATCTCGGCAAAGGCACCGAAGGTCATCAGCTTCACAACCTTGGCATCCACCACGTCGCCAACAGCGAACTTGGTCATGAACTGGTTCCAGGGGTTCATCTCGGCGGTCTTGTAGCCCAGGGAGATCTTCCGCTTCTCGGGATCATAGGAGATGACATAGACATCGATCTCGTCGCCCACCTTCACAACATCGGCGGGAGTCTTGATCCGGTTCCAGCTCAGCTCGGACACATGGACCATGCCGTCCACACCGCCGATGTCCACGAAGGCACCGTAGGAGGTGAGGGACTTGACAACGCCATGGTACTTCTTGCCCACTTCGATTTCGCTCCAGATCTTCTCCTGAGCAGCCTTGCGGGCCTCAGCGTTCACGGCACGGATGGAACCGATGGCGCGGCGGCGGGCACGGTTGACCTCGGTAATCTTCAGCTTCACGGTCTTGCCCACCAT
>CAMEIK010000241.1 GCA_945918315.1 uncultured Clostridia bacterium | reverse complement strand
GAGCCGTTGCCGTAGCTGCCGTAGGGCTGGGGGTTGGGGTCTTTCAGCCAGCGGCGGAACATTCCGCCGTAGCCGGCGTAAGGGTATTTCCGCCCATAGGTCTGCATGGATTGGATCAGCTGACAGCGGATATCCTCGTCTGTCGTTTCGGGTAGGAGGGACAGAAAGGCATCCGCCACCGCGAGGGTCATGACGCTGTCGTCGGTAATTTTCGAATTGCGGGAAAACAGGGGAAAATCCTTGCTTTTGTTTCCCCGATCAAATTCATAGGGGCTTCCAATGATGTCGCCCAAAATTGCTCCGTACATTATCTCTTCCTCCCTTTGAAGTCCGCGTCGATTCTTTGTTTCCAGCTGGCTTTCAGCGGAGCAGAGCTGCGCACCTGGCACACTGCCTCGCAGACGGATTCGTAGACCGCTTCCGTGCCAATGCTGTCGGCGTGATAGTCGGCGGCGCAGTCGGCACGGATGCCAAACCGGGCTGCCTCCCGGGCCGCATCGATGTTGGCTCCCAGGAACAGGAACTCCCAGCCGTATTTCTCCCGCTGCCGTTCGATCATGGATTTGACCTTGTCGTAGGTATAGCGGCGGCTAGCGTTCTCCATGCCGTCTGTCGTGATGACGAACAGGGTCTTTTCGGGACGGTCTTCCTCCCGGGCGTACTTGTGGACATTGCCGATGTGGTGGATGGCTCCGCCCACGGCATCCAGCAGGGCGGTGCAGCCCCGGACGTAGTATTCCTTTTCCGTCAAGGCGGGCACTCTGTCCAGAGGGAGCCGATCGTGGATGACCTCCGTTTCGTTATCAAACAGCACCGTGGAAATAACCGCTTCTCCCGGTTCCTTTCTCTGCTTTTCCAGCATAGCGTTGAAGCCGCCGATGGTGTCCCCTTCCAGCCCCGCCATGGAGCCGCTGCGATCGAGGATGAATACCAGTTCCGTCAGATTCTTTTTCATATTGTTTTCCTCCTATACTGCGGTGTTTTTGTTTACACCCATAGTATAGGAGGTTTTTTTAACACTTTGGTCAACTGTCAGGGGACATTTTGATTTGGGTATTCTTCCAGCCCCAGGGATCGCTTGACTTCCAGCACGATTTCATCATCGGATAAATCATAAGGGAAGGGGTCAGCATCCTCCATTTCGTTGCTTTTTGCCTCTTCCAGTGTGTCGGTAAGCTCAAGTACAAGAAATGGTTTTTCATGCAAAACTTCGCCAATGTGGATATACACACTGTGGAATCGATACAGCGGTCTTTCAGAAATCCATGTCTCCTGAAAGCCTTTTCCATACATGGTCATCCGCTGTGGAGAAGCTGGAAGTACCTCACATCCCAAATGGCGCAGTGTTCTGTCAACAAAATCCTTGCGTTTTTCAAATTCTGCTCTTGTTACAAACGAATAGGGCCACATGTAAAGTATCCTCCGATAATTATTTCACGCATCATTCTCTTGAATGGAGTCCATCTGAACCCACCAACCGGAAGTGCAATGAAAACCATTTCTTTTCATAAAGGGATGAACTTCTGCATATTTCCTGACCAACTCCCGTTGATCAGTCTCGCTCTCCAGGATGGCGCAGATCCGTTCAATCAATTCCTCCATAATTTACCGCCACTCCCAAAATGCGTATTCCGTCCATTGGTCTCCTTCATCCAAATCGCAGAACAGTGATTTGCATGATTGTCCACGCAGGCAACCAAGCTGGCAAGTAACGCATCAGGAATTTGTTCATTTAACAGTGCGCGTACATCGACTGGCATATACCCAGTAAATGGACCTTCTGATAATATCAGTATACTGTCATATACGCTCATTATCCCCCTCCTCCATCGCAATGCTGTTCAGCACACGGATTGCGTCAACCGCATGAAAGCTCCAATGGTTTCTGAAATCAAACCTCCATTCCCAAAGCGCATCTGCAATATGGCCTTGCTCATAGAGAATGATACCCTTGGATAGGTCAACAAAAATACTTCGCAGATCATCTGAGAGGGAACCACAAACAGGTTCTTCCAGTACAAATGGATCATAAATCTCCCAGTAGCAATCTCGATTGCCAAAAGAGATATCCGGAGAAGTGGGTATTTCGTCTGCTTGCCAGGTGGATGGCTCCGTATTTGGCAAGTGCATCGCTATTGTATATATCTGCATGATCAGTAATATCAAATCGGAGGGGTTCAAGCAGACCGCATTACTCAGGGATTCAGCCTTTTTACAGAACAGAACAGCAGAGTCATAAAAGTTCTTTGCGTCAATTTGTTCCTCGATACTCACGGTCATCCTCCCAGCAGGCTCTGGTCAAACTCAAACAGAGCCGCGTTGATATCGAACAGGTTAAAATTTCTCTCCCGGATGAAGTACATGATGATCACATCAAACTTACTGCTGGTGGTCAGGGCATAACCCGCCCGGCCAATGAGATCCCGGGTCTGCTCCAAATTCAGCTCCAAAGCCAGTGCCAAAGCAATGGCGGTGGGCTTGGTGGGCTGATAGTGGGGATTGTTGCGGATTTTAGAGAAATGCTGCCGGGATAGGTTGGCTTTGGTGTAAATCTCGGAATCCTTTTTCCCGGTCTTATCAATGAGCTTCATCAGGGTTTCGGAAAAACCGGCATCCGTCTCCGCCAGCAGGTCGGCAAGGCTGGCTTTCGGAGGAGCCGCCATGGGCA
>CAMEIK010000240.1 GCA_945918315.1 uncultured Clostridia bacterium | reverse complement strand
CAATTTGCCGCGGTGTTCCGGTCCGCTTTTTTATTATCCTACCACAGCCTGCCGTCCGCTGTCAATCGCAATAGTAGCGCCAGCGGTCCCCGGCGCGGAACCGGTTCAGCGTGACCCCAAAGGCTTTCCGGAGGCTCCCACGGGCGAAGATTTCCTCCGGCGTGCCGGTGTCCAAAAGCTGTCCACTGTTCATCACCGCCAGTCGGTCGGCGTATTCCAGCGCCTGGGGCAGGTCGTGAAGCACCATGACCAGAGTCCGCCCTTCCCGGGCAAGCTCCCGGGTCAGGCCAAGGAGCCGGAGCTGGTGGCCGATGTCCAGATACGTTGTGGGCTCGTCCAGAAGAAGATTCTCCGTGCCCTGGGCCAGCGCCATGGCGATATACACCTTCTGCCGCATGCCGCCTGAGAGGGCCGCCACCGGCGTGTCCCAAAGCCCGGCGATGTCCAGCTTTTCCATAGCCTGACGGGCGATGGAAACGTCTCCGGGACCGTACCGCCGGGGATAATTGAGGTAGGGAAACCGCCCGTGGAGCACCAAGCGCCCCGCGGTGATATCCGGAACGGATTTTCCCTGGGGAAGATAGGAAAGATGTCGTGCCAGCAGGTTTCCCGGCAGCTGAGCCACCGGTTTTCCGTCAACACGGATCTCTCCCTCCGACGGGACAATCCCCACCAGGGCTTTCAACAAGGTACTTTTCCCGCAGCCGTTGGGCCCCACCAGGGCCAGCACCTCTCCGGGTTCTGCCGTCAGTGTCAGGCCATGAAGAATCTCTCTGCCGCCGTAGCCGGCCCGCAGATTCCTGGTTTCAATCACCGCGCCGGCCTCCTTTCCGCTTGCTCAGCAGGTACAGGAAGAAGGGCCCGCCCAGCACGGACAGCAAAATCCCCGCCGGGAGCTCGTAGGGGGCAAAGAGGAGCCGTGCCGCAAGGTCGCAGACCGTCACAAACCCCGCCCCGCCCAGGGCGCACAGGGGCAGAAGCCTGCGGCTTTCGCTGCCCACCAGGGCCCGGGCGGCATGGGGCACGATCAGACCCACAAAGCCCACAAGGCCCGAAAAGCTCACGGCGGACCCGGCCAGCAGCGCCGAAAGGAGCAGCAGCACCAGCCGGGTGCGCCTGACCCCCAGGCCCAGGCCCTGGGCGGTGTCCTCCCCCAGGGCCAGCACATCCAGCTCGCTGCACAAGGTCAGCACCACGGCCATAGCCAGGAGAATCAACACCCCCGCGGGAATCAGCCGGGTGTAGCTCACCGCGTCGAAGCCCCCCACCCGGAAATCGGCGCTTAAGGTGGCCGTCTCCGGCGCCAGATTCCGCAGGGCCTCCGCCAGAGCATTCAGGAAGCTGTTCACCGCCACGCCCCCCAGGATTACCGTGGTACGGGAGGCCCCGGTCTTTTCGGCGGCAAAGGTCACCATTCCCACCGCCAGCATGGCCCCGGCAAAGGCGGCTCCGGCAATGGCCCAGCCGGAGAGGAGCCCCAGGGCACAGCAGACCGTTACCGCCAGTCCCGCCCCGGCGTTGACGCCGATGATGCCGGGGGAGGCCAGAGGATTGTCCAGCACCCCCTGGATCACCGCCCCGGAGAGGGCCAGGGCCGCGCCCGCAAGGAGGCACCCCAGGGTCCTGGGCAGGCGGACATACCAGAAGATGGCTCCCGCCGCACTGTCCGGCCCGGCAAGAGCCGCCTGCCAGAGCCGACCCAAAGGAAGCTTTGCCGCCCCCAGGCACAGACTCAGCACCGCCGCGGCAAGGCAAGCAGCCCCTGCGGCGGCAAAGACCCCGTTATTCCGCCCCGGACAGAATATTTTCAATCTTTTCATAGGCTTCTCCCCAGCGGTCATTGGGCTTCAGGTTGTACAGTTCCTTGGGCAGGGTATAGACCCGGCCCTCCTTCACGGCGGTGAGCTGCTGCCAAGCTGGATTCTCGGCAAAAAAACGGTTCAGGTTTGCCTCCATCCCCGCGGTATCATCTCCGGAGGGAACGAAGAAAATGAAGTCCGGGTCCGCGATAAGGATATGCTCAACGGACAGATCTTCCAGCAGGGAATCGTCAGAGTCCGCGATATTCTGGCAGCCCAGGGCGGCCAGCATCTGGCCCAGCACATTTCCCTGGCTGTTCTTCGCCCGGATGTAGGTAGCGGAGGCCCGGAGGGACAGCACCCTGGGGCCCTCGCCGCCCTGTAAGCGCCCAACACTGCGGCGGATGGCATCGTCGATCTGAGACTGGACATTCAGGCCCTTTTCCTGATACAGGTCCTGTCTGCCGGTGATTTTCGTGCAAATTTCCAGCATCCTCAGGTAGTCGGGAAAGTCCACCACATCAAAATAGGCGGTGGGGATCCCGGTGGCTTCCAGAGTCTCCTGCCACTGGCGGTGCTGGGAGGTGTTGGCGCTGGCAAGAATGAAGTCCGGCTCCGCCCCCAGAAGCTTTTCCAGGCTCAGATCCTTGGTCATACCTAGGTTCACGGCGTCGGGCGCCATGGGCAGGCCGAAATCGTCCCAGGCATCGTCGGCGGAGGCGCATACCGTTCCTCCCGCCAGATACCACACCTGGGCAAAGCTGCCAAGGAGGGCGGCAACCCGCTGGGGATTTTCCACGGTGACGGAGCGGCCCAGGTCATCGGTAAAGGTCACAGGCTCCGGGGCATCTTCCGTTGTTTCCGGCGGGGTTT
>CAMEIK010000239.1 GCA_945918315.1 uncultured Clostridia bacterium | reverse complement strand
AAATTCTAATTTGCCGGTTTTCTGCGGTACGCCGACAGGCATATTTATCATGTTCGGTTGATAATTGACAATAGGAGTCGATTTTATGGATGCATTTGAACGCTATTTTTCTTCCCTCCGGGGAAAGCGGATCGCGGTGCTGGGGCTGGGGGTCAGCAACCGGCCTCTGGTGCGGCTGCTGCTGGAATTCGGCTGCGATGTGACCGGCTGTGACCGGACCCCCCGGGAGAAGCTGGACCCTGAGGTCCTGGCGCTGGAAAAAGCCGGCTGTGCCCTCCGGGTGGGGGATGGATACCTGGACGGGGTGGAGGCCGATGTGGTGTTCCGGACCCCGGGCATGCACCCGGACAATCCCGCCATCCGGGCCCTCCGGGACAGGGGCGCGGAGATCACCTCGGAGATGGAGGTGTTCTTCGAGGTCTGCCCCTGCCACACCATCGCGGTCACCGGCTCCGATGGAAAGACCACTACAACCACCCTGATTTCCGAGATGCTGAAGGCCTCCGGTAAAACCGTCTGGCTGGGGGGCAATATCGGGGAGCCCCTGCTGCCCCGGTGCCGCCGGATGGGGGAGAATGACTACGCCGTGGCGGAGCTGAGCTCCTTTCAGCTTATGGATATGACCCGTTCTCCCGAGCGGGCGGTAATCACGAACCTGGCGCCCAACCATCTGGACATCCATAAGGACATGGCGGAGTACGTTTCCGCCAAGCAGAATATTTACCGCTTCCAGAGCAAGGAGGGCATCCTGATTCTCAACGCAGACAACCCGCTTACCGCCGCCCTCCAAGGAAACGGAGACACCCGGTTCTTTTCCCGGCAGCAGGAGACGAACTGCGTCTGGCTGTCCGGGGACACCATCCTGCGACGGGGCGAGCCGGTGCTGAACACCGGGGACATTCTCCTGCCCGGGGTACACAATATTGAAAATTATATGGCAGCCCTGGCGGCGGTGGAGGGCATTGCCTCCGACGAGGCGGTGCGGCAGGTGGCGAAGAATTTCGGCGGTGTGGAGCACCGGATCGAGCTGGTGCGGGTAAAGGACGGGGTCCGGTTCTACAATGATTCCATCGCTTCCTCCCCCAGCCGGACCATCGCGGGACTGCGGAGCTTCCCGGAAAAGGTGATCCTCATCGCGGGGGGCTATGACAAGCACATTCCCTATGATGTGCTGGGGCCGGAGATCTGCCGGCATGTGAAAAAGCTGTTTCTGGGCGGCGCCACCGGGGAGAAAATCCGAAAGGCGGTGGAAGCCGCACCGGAGTACCGCCCCGGTTCACCGGAAATATGCGACTGCGGCGACTTTGAAGCGGCGGTCCGGGCGGCGGCGGCAGCGGCAGAGCCCGGGGACGTGGTGCTGATGAGCCCCGCCAGCGCGGCCTTTGACCAGTTCAAAAACTTCATGGTCCGGGGAGACTTTTACAAAAAGCTGATAAAGGAGCTGTGACACATGGAAATCACCAGGCTGACCCGCCCTGCCCGCAAGCTTTCGAAGCAAAAGTCCTGCGGCGCGGTGATTGTGGCGGCGGGAAACGCTTCCCGGATGGGTGGCGTGGATAAGATTATGGCGGAGCTTTGCGGCAAGCCGGTGATCCGCCGTACCGCGGAAAGCTTCCAGGAATGCGATGCGGTAAAGGAAATTGTGGTGGTGACCCGGGAGGACCTGATTCTCCCCATCCGGGATCTGCTGGGGGACATTCCCAAGCTTCGGGCGGTGGTGGCCGGGGGAAAGACCCGGCAGGAATCCGTAACCCTGGGCCTGAACGCCCTGTCCGAAAAAATGCAGCTTGCCGCCATCCACGACGGGGCCAGACCCCTTGTCACCTGGCAGCTTATTGACCGGGTGGTCCGGGCGGCCAATACCTACGGCGCGGCGGCTCCCGCCATCCCCGTCAAGGACACCGTCAAGGTGGTTTCCGGCGGGCTGGTGGAAAGCACACCGGATCGGGCAAAGCTCCGGGCGGTACAGACCCCCCAGGTGTTTGATTTTGACCTGCTCCGGGGCGCCCTGAAGCAGGCGGAGGGAGAGAGCCTGACCGACGACTGCGCAGCGGTGGAACGCATGGGGATGAAGGTCAAAATTGTGGAGGGGGCGGAGGAAAACATCAAAATCACCACCCCCATGGATTTGAAAATCGCGGAAATGCTGCTGGAGGGAACACAATGAGGATTGGCCATGGCTATGATGTGCACCGGCTGGTGCCCGATCGGGAGCTGGTTCTCGGCGGGGTCCATATCCCCTACGAGCTGGGGCTTCTGGGTCACTCGGACGCGGATGTGCTTCTCCACGCGGTGATGGATGCCCTCCTGGGGGCGGCGGGACTGCGGGACATCGGCTATCATTTTCCGGACACGGACCCCAGGTACAAAGGCGCGGACTCCATGGAGCTGCTGCGCCGGGTGGGGGAAATGCTCCGGCAGGCAGGCTTCCGGGTGGGCAATATCGATGTGACCATGATTGCCCAGAAGCCGAAGCTGAAGGACTATATCCCCCAAATGGCCCGGAACATTGCCGCCGCCCTGGACACCGACGTGTCCCGGGTCAATGTGAAGGCCACCACCGAGGAGCACCTGGGCTTCACGGGAGCCGGGGAGGGCATGTCCTGTCACGCGGTGTGCCTTCTCACAGAGGAATCCACGAAAATCGTCCGGCTGTGAAGGCTTTTCCGATTGCCAGGCTGACAGG
>CAMEIK010000238.1 GCA_945918315.1 uncultured Clostridia bacterium | reverse complement strand
CGGCACTGCCGGCAACGGACGACAGAGACACCCCATATATAGAATTGACACATCCGGCTGAAAATTCCCCCTATCTTTTTTGAAAAAGAAGCGGTATAATGAAGCCGAGGTGAATGACCATGCTGCGAATGGAGATTGCCCTTTTTCTGGTTGCGTGCTTTGTTGCCTATATTTACTTTTCCGCGGAACGGAAGCATTCTCCCCTCCACAGGACCTTCTCCGGGCTGCTGATTGCCGTTCTGATTCATCTTCTTTTCGACGCTGCCACCGTCTATACCGTAAGTCACCTGGACACCGTCCCGGTGCTGCTCAACGACATTCTCCACCGGTTTTTCATCGGAACCATGGTGCTCATTGTGTACCTCAGTCAGCTTTTCAAAAACGAGATCGGTGTCAATTTCCTTTCGTATCTCACCGGCATCCGGATGGAGAAAGCGAAAAAGCTGCTCCTTTCCTCCGCCCTGTCCGTGGCGGAGGTGGCGGAGCAGTCGGGCTATGCCGACTACCGGGTGTTCACCAAGGTGTTCAAAAAAGCGGAAGGGTGCACCCCCTCCCAGTTCCGCCGGGACTTTCTGGAGAATTGACAACGCCCGTCCGGCGTTCCGCGGGCCGGGTTTCCGGTCATCCCGGGAAAGCGGCGTGGGGCCCTCCGGGCTCTTCTGTCGCAAGGCTCCTATAATCCCGACATGTATACTATGGGCACATCCAGGAAAGGAGGACCGTATGCATACACAGAAAGCATGGTCCATGCTATTGAAAATCGCCGCGGTAACGGCGGCGCTCCTGATTCTTCTCGTTGCCGTCTTTCTGCTGGGCCGGTACGGCTGGAAGCTGCTGGGCTTCCGGGTCTGCGACAGCGCGGGGATCACCGACGTTTCCGTGGAGTCTGACGGCGTACACATCACGGGCTTCTATCCGGGGTCCTTCCCCCAGGGCTTCTGCGGATATGTGGCCGAAGAGCAGGGAGAAATCCTCTTTGTGGGCTTCCGGTTCAGCGGCCTCTTCGGTTCCTTTGAAACCGGAGATTTTTCCATTACCATCCCCGTAACCGGAAAAATCCGGGAGGTCAAAATGGTGACCCGGCAGGATGAAATCTCCCTCTGGAATTCCCGGACCGGCTTTTTCATCCAGGCAGAGCACTACGGCGTCTATGTCAAGCCGGACCGCAGCGATGTGTGTTTCATCGAAATGGAATGCGAAGCCTTCAGCGGCGGGGTCCGAAACGGGGATTTCTCCATCCTGGAGCGGGGAGAATACCTGTATGTGGACAACGACATCATGGCCGTTTCCATGGAGGCAGGCGCTCCGGTGCCCTTTACCATTACCGCCAGGGACCCGGAGGGCACCGTCATCGCCACCGGCAGCTTTTTCTTTGACGCAAGCATGGAAAAACTGTATCTGACCCTCACCCCGGAGGGGGAATTTGTGGTGGACCCATAGTCCGGTTCCCTCCCCAATTGGGAAGTTTCCCCCAGGGCGGCCAAATTGTCCGACTAACTTCCCAGTTTCCGGTTTCCCGAAGGAAGCCGATATGCCAAAATCATAAAGGAGAATACATACTATGGAAAAGAAACTGTATCGATCCAACAGCAGCAAACTGGTAGCCGGCGTCTGCGGCGGCATCGGCGAATACCTGAACGTGGACCCCACCCTGGTGCGGCTGATTTGGGTACTTTTCTGCTGCCTGGGCGGCAGCGGCTTCCTGGCCTACATGATCGCCGCTATCATTATCCCCAGCAGACCGGAGTACCCCCAGGGCTAAACCCGGCCGGACTCCGGCATGTTCAAAATGCTGCGGCCATCGGGTGATTTCCGCCACCAACGAACGCCAACCTGACTCCCGTCAGGCCGGTTTTTTGTAAAATACCGCTTTACATGGCAGTATTTCCCGTGATATAATACAAATATGGAAACTTCGGAACTTTCGGCATACGCCGGGACAATTCCGAAGCGCCGACACGAGACGATTTATACCGGTACTGCATCCGCGCTTTCAAAAAATCACATACAGGAGGAACACCTATGGGTTACAAGGAGTTTGCCGCTTCCATTTTCGGAATGTTCGGCGGCAATAAGAACAAGCAGACCACCGAGCCTCTCACCGTCTACGCGCCTTTCGGAGGCAATGCCATTGCTCTGGAGGAGATTCCCGATCCCGTGTTCAGCCAGGGCATTCTGGGTCAGGGCTGCGGCATGGAGCCCGCCGAGGAGACCGTCTGCGCTCCCTTTAACGGCACCGTTACCCAGGTCATCGACACCAAGCACGCGGTGGGCATTACCAGCAAGGACGGGCTTGAGCTGCTGATCCATGTGGGCATGGACACCGTGGATATGAAGGGCGAGGGCTTTACCTGCCACGTCAAGGAGGGCGATTCCGTAAAGCTTGGCCAGAAGCTGATCACCTTCTCCAGGGAGGCTATCAAGGCCGCCGGACATCCCACCACCACCGCCGTGGTTGTAACCAACGCCGACGACTTTGCCGGCATCCAGGTTCTTGCCAAGGGTGAGGTTGCCCAGGGCGCTCCCCTGCTGAAGGCCGTAAAGTAAACCGGCGTTTCGCGGGCCCAACCAAAAAAACGTAAATTGCCCCGGATGGCAGGTCACAGACATGCCATCCGGGGCAAATTGTTTGTAATGCGTTATCGGCGGTGAATTCGAATTTGTCGGGCTTCGCCGAATTGACAATTGACA
>CAMEIK010000237.1 GCA_945918315.1 uncultured Clostridia bacterium | reverse complement strand
GTGATCTACAACGGCTTCCATCTGACCCAGCCGGTTCCCTCCATCGGCCTTCCCGGCACCAATGACGAGAACGGCCCCCAGGGCTTTACCAAGAGCCTGGTGGGCGGCGCAAGCGCTATGGCCTACACCTCCGAGGATGTGATGGCCGCAACCTTCAATCTGGAACTGATTAAGAACATGGGCCTGTGCATTGGCGAGGATTTCCTCCATGCAACCGATGGCTCTGGTACGGTATTCTCCGGTATCTACGGCCCCGGTGCCAATATTCACCGCACTCCTTACTGCGGACGTAATTTTGAATACTACTCCGAGGATGGCTGGCTGTCCGGTAAGGTTGCCGCTGTGGAAGTTGCAGCCATTCAGGATCGGGGCGTCTATGTGTTTACCAAGCATTTCGCCCTGAACGACCAGGAAGAAGGACGTTACGGCATTTCCACCTGGGCAAATGAACAGGCCATCCGTGAGCTGTACTTGGAGGGCTTCGAAGGCAGCGTCAAGAACGGAGGCGGCATGGGTGTCATGAGCTCCTTTAACCGTCTGGGTGTGGTGTGGAGCGGTGCCCACCATGGCCTGATGACCGGAATCCTCCGGGATGAATGGGGCATGCCGGGCGCTGCTATCACGGACTGCTCCGTCATGGCAAACTACATGGACTATCGGATGGGTGTCCTGGCAGGTCAGGACCTGTGGGATGGCTACAGCAGCGGCATGGCAACCCTGGACGGTTTGGACAACGACCCGGCCATCGTGACAGCTGTTCAGCAGGCTGTGAAGCACATTGCGTATTCCATCTCCCATAGCCACGCAATGAATGTTGGCAACGCGACCATTGTGATGATTACTCCCTGGTGGCAGATGGCTCTGTACTGCCTGACCGGCGGACTTGCAGTTTTGACTGCTTTCGCAGCCTTTATGATGATCCGCAGCCGTAAGAAGGCAAAATAATCAGCTTCCAATCTTTCCTTAATGTTGCATCTGGCCACGGGTAAAACCGTGGCTAGATGCGTATATCAACGAAAGCAAAAGAAATCGAGGCCTGTACTATGAAAATTCTGAAAAAAATAACCCACATTGCAGCGTTGTTGACTGCATTGGTGCTTCTGACGGTGACTGTATCTCCGGCTTTTGCTGCCGGGAAAACAGAGCAAATACGAACGGGAGATGTGGTTTGCTTTGGAACACCGGATGCTGCCTGCGGCTTTGATGGGAAATGGCTGGTGCTGGACAGCGAGCATACCAACACCGGAGCGCCGGGGATATTCCTGGTATCGCTAAATTTGATCGGCAGCGAGCAGGGCAGATCCCTCCTATTTCGGGATATTGGAGAAGTGAGCGTGTCCTTTTCTGACCGGGGGGAAGCCTTTGCGGAGGAACATCCCGGCTCCACGGATTATCAGGGCAGTGACATCCAGACCTGGTGTGAGGACTTTGCCCAGAACCATCTGACCCAAGCAGAGTATCAGGCTCTTTTGCCTACCTGGAAATCTGACGCCGCAGCGGTGATCCCTGGTCTGGGCATTCCGCTTCCTGGAGCGATGAATGGGACTGTGGATTTTGACCCGGTGGAGAATATTCTGAATGGAGACAGGCTGTTTCTGCTTTCTGCCGAGGAAATTACAAACGAACAGTACGGATTTTCAGACGGCAGCTCCAGAATTGCCGCGTTCAAGGGGACGGCGGAGGGATATTGGCTTCGCTCACCCCATATTCCAACCTTCCCTCTGGACGTTGGCTTTGTATTTGGCTTCGGCATCGTGATGGATTTCCCGGTTAACGCTAATTTTATGATGGAGCTGGGAACCTATGCCCGCCCAGCCTGTAATCTGGATATTGGCAGCATCACCAACGCAGAGGTTCTGACGGTCAGCGATGAAACCACAATCTGGCGGCTTTCTTTTCAGGATGAAGCCAATGAGCGGCAGTATGACACCAGCCTTCCTGAGAAAATGGAAGCCATGGATCTTGGGGGGATGCTGAGAAACGTTCTGATTGGTGCAGTCTGTGTGTTGATTCTTCTGGTGGTTCTGGTGATTGTACTTGTACGCCATTTGTCTCGAAAACGTCGGGCAAAGCAGGCATTGAAATGAGGAAGCGAGTAAAAGTGCAATTGGTGCGGTCTATGAAAAAGCTTGTGCGATAAAGCTGGAATGTTTGTGACCGTTTTTTTATTATTACTTTAGTTGTAAAAGCATTAATCAAATATCTGGCCGAGAAATAGAATCATTCATCAGGGAGGAATACAATGCGATACTGTCCTTTTAATAGCAACTGGTATGTTCGCCATGTGGAGGAATCGGGACTGGGAGAACCAGTGACCCTGCCCCACGATGCCATGCTTTCGGAGCCCCGCACGGCAATTGCCGAGGGCGGCCTGAATGTCAGCTGGTTTGAGGGACGGGACTATGTCTACACAAAAACCTTTACCGTTTCCGAGGCGGAATTGTCACAGTATCATGTCCTGGAATTTGAGGGTGTTTATCGGAAGGCGGAGGTGTTCATCAATGGAAAGAAAGCTGCCTTCCGCCCTTATGGCTATACCAATTTCTATGTGGAGCTGGATTCCTTCCTGCGCGCCGGTGAAAACACCATTGAGGTGATCGCCCGGAATGCGGATCAGCCCAATTCCCGGTGGTATTCCGGCGCGGGCATCTACCGCCCGGTGAAGCTGTGGACTTCTCCCAAGGCACATATTGAAC
>CAMEIK010000236.1 GCA_945918315.1 uncultured Clostridia bacterium | reverse complement strand
GCCGCCGCCTTCCTCCCCCGGGTCATCGGGGTCCTCCGGCTCGGGGGCATTGGCGTTCTGCTGTTCCTGGGCCGCCTGCATTACCGTGTCAAACATTCTGTCTCCCATGGAATAGCTGCCGCTCACCCAGCAGATGATGGCCTTTTCCGCGGTGCTGCCGTCATGCTCCGTCCGGGGAAACACCTGGTAGTTGCCCTCAAGAGCCTTTCCCAGATTCTCACTGGGCGTATCCGACGTGTCGGGAATTACCATGGGTTTCATGTTTTTGATTTCCTGCAGTCGGGTCTTGTCGTCTTCCAGCTGGAGCTTCAGTTTTTCCACTTCCAGCCGCTTCCGCTCCAGCTTCAGGTCGTTCAGGGTGGTGTCAAAGCGCATGAGAAGATCACCCTTCTTCACCGAATCCCCCTGGGAAACCAGGATCCCGGTGACCTCCTGGGTTTCGGAAAGGAATACGGTCTGAATCCGGTCCGTGGACACGGGGCCGTAGCTTTCCTGGGTGTCCCCCCAGAATTCCGTCATGCCCACATTGTCAAAGGTAAAGACAGGCACCGGGTCCCCGCCCTTGCGGGACAGGCCGAAGACAATGCCCACCACAATGGCCACCGTCAGCACCACTGCCACAGCGGCAATGAGCAACTTCCTTGTCTTACTGCTCAGCTTCTTCATGGCCGTCTCCTTCCCCGGTACGCAGCTCGCCGTCCAGAATATGATAGGTCTTGTTGGCGTTGGCCGCGATTTCCGGCGCATGGGTAATCATCAGAATGGTCATGCCACCCTCACTGAGCCGGCGGAAGATCTCCATAATCTGCTGACCGGACTTGGTGTCCAGGGCGCCGGTGGGCTCGTCCGCCAGAAGCAGGTCCGGCTTTCCCACCATAGCCCGGGCAATGGCCACCCGCTGGCACTGGCCGCCGGACAGCTGATTGGGAAAAAAGTGGATCCGGTCCTCCAGACCCACGGACCGGAGGGCCTCCGCCGCCCGCTCCCGGCGGTCCTTCACGCTGACCCCGGCATACAGCAGGGGCAGCGCCACGTTATCCAGGGCGTCCATCTTGGGCATCAGGTGGAAGCTCTGGAACACAAAGCCCAGATGCTTGTTCCGGATCTCCGCCAGGTCGTTGTCCGACAGGTTGTGCAGATCCTTCCCGTCCAGCTCATAGGTGCCGGAGGTGGGAACATCCAGGCAGCCGATAATGTTCATCAGGGTGGTTTTTCCGGAGCCGGAGGGGCCCATAATGGCCAGGTATTCCCCCCGCTCCACCGTCAGATTGATATTCTTCAGCACCCGCACAGGCTCCTTGCCCTGCTGGTAGTCCTTGCAGATGTCGGTAAGCTTCAGAATCGGCAATCAGTCCACCCCGCTTTCCTGGGTGACCGTCTCGGTATGGGTGGTGGGTACGCCGGAGGCGCAGCTTTCCGGGTCGGGGAAAGCGATGAAGTCCTCGGCGGTCAGGCCCTCCAGAATCTCGTAGGTGTCCTGCATCATATTGTACTGTCCCAGGGTGACGGCCCGCTTTTCCAGCTTATGGCCGCTTTCCGCCCAGACGAAGGGGGCGCCGTCATCGTCATAGGCAATAAAGGCGCTGCTGATGCTCAGCCCGGCGCTCTCCTCCTCCCCGGTGTCCAGCTCCAGGTAGACATGCTGGCCCAGGAGAAGCCCCTCGCTGGTGTCCAGCTCCACATAGAAGGGATACCGGCTGCCGCTGGTCATTTCGTCACTGGAAGAAGAAATGTCGTAGTCATTCTTTCCGTTGCCCTGGGTGGGGTTTTCGTAGTCCACCAGCGTGACCGTGCCCATCCAGACCTGGCTGCTGTTCACACGGGACACAATCCTTATCCGGTCCCCCTCCACGATGCCGCCGCGCTGCAGCTCCCCCAGCACGCCCTTGATCCGGTAGGCGCCGGCCTGCTGAATGGTGATGTAGGGCAGAGGGTTTCCGTAGTTATCGGTGCCGTTTTCGCTGATCTCCTGAACCCGTCCGTCCACCGGGGACAGGACGGTGGAGTTTTCCAGCAGCTTTTCGGATTTCTCCACCTCGGCGGTCTTGGTCTTCAGGTTCAGCTCCGCTTCCTTCTGGTCAATCTGGGTGGTCTGAATCTGGACGGCATACTGGAGCTTATCCCGGGTTCCCGCCCGCTTGTACTGCTTCTCCAGCTCCTCCAGCTGGCTCGTGTAGTTTTCGATGGAGGCCTCCAGCTGCTCCTTTTCCAGGCGCTGCTTGTCTAAGGTCAGCTGCAGCTCCTCCACATCGTAGGAAAACAGCTTGTCCCCGGCCTTCACATCGTCGCCGGATTTCACGTACAGCTCCTCCACGGTCTTGTCGGTGTCCTTCTGGATCTCGGACACATGCTCCGATACCACCATTCCGGCAAACCGGTCCCCGGGGGCAATACCGCCCACCTTGCTCAGCTCCTCCACGGACTGGACATACACAGACCCCTCCTTGCTTCCGCAGGCGGCAAGGGACACCGCCAGGGCCAGAATCAGCAGGATGGCCAGGCTTCTTTTCAGCTTCATAGCATTTTTCCTCCAGGATGAATTTGATTCTTTCTTTGCCACCCATCATACAGCGAAACATCTTAAAAATCAACTGCGCCCGGGTTAAGTATTCTTTAAGATGCCCAGGAACGCGGGGGGAGATATGAGATATAAGATATAAGATAACCTGTGGGTTTCATGAACACAGCAGATGTACAAATTGGAATTTG
>CAMEIK010000235.1 GCA_945918315.1 uncultured Clostridia bacterium | reverse complement strand
AGACTTGACAAATCGCGCTATGAAAAGTATAATAAGTATAACAAATCATACTTAATGGAGGCGACGATATGAAAAACTATCCGGAGGGGAAGTACGCCTGGACGGTGACGGTTGGGGAAAAGGGACAGTTTGTCATCCCCAAGCAGGCCAGGGAATTGTTTGGCATCAAGCCCGGGGACACGCTTCTCCTGCTTGGTGATACGGAAAAGGGAATCGCGATTCCGCCGAAAGCGGCCTTCGCGGAGCTTTCCCGTACGGTATTCGGTGACGATTAAAAGGGGTGAGCACTGTGAAGAAAATTATGGTGTTCTGCATTCCCGCCCACGGCCATCACAACCCGACCCTGCCCGTTGTGACGGAGCTGGTCAAAAGAGGGAATGCGGTCCGGTATTACTCCTTTGAAGAATTCCGGGAAAAGATTGAAAAAACAGGGGCGGAGTTTTTTCCCTGCGACGCGTTTCTGCCGGAGCTGACCCGGGAGGAAGCGCAGGGCCTGAAGCGGGTCTCCACCACGGAAATGACGGTGATGGACCTGCGGATCACGGCACGGATGGATCCCTTTCTTGCCCAGCAGGTGGCGTCGTTTCAGCCGGATGTGATTTTTACGGACTCGGTGTGCTTCTGGGGAAAGCTGACGGCGAGAAAATACAAAATTCCTATGGTGGTTTCCACCTCCACCTTTGCTTTCAACCAGGCTTCCTCCAAATACATGAAAAACAGCTTTTCCGAAATCCTGGACCTGATCACAGGCTCGGGACGGGTCAAGGCGGAGCTGAAAAAGCTGGAAGAATACGGCTACCATGAAAAGAGCATTCTGCCCCTGGTGCAGAACGACAATTTTACGGACACCGTAGTTTACGCCACGAGAAAGTATCAGCCCTGTGTGGAGAGCTTTTCGGGGCACTACGCGTTTGTGGGCCCCTCCCTGGCAGTGGAGTATCCCCCGGACAAGGAGCACCAACGGCCCCTGGTGTTTATCTCCATGGGCACCGTTCTGAATGAAAAGCCGGATTTTTACAAAACCTGCATCCGGGCCCTGGGGAACGAAAATCTGGATGTGCTCATTTCCTGCGGAAAGGCCGTGGACCCGGAGAGCCTGGGGACGCTGCCCGAGAACGTCCGGGTGGAGCCCTATGTCAACCAGCCGGAGGTCCTTTCGAAAGCCAATGTATTTCTGACCCACTGCGGCATGAACAGCGTCAGCGAAAGTCTGTATATGGCAGCCCCCATGGTGCTGTACCCTCAGACCAATGAGCAGCGGGCGGTTGCCAGAAGAGCCTACGAGCTGGGCGCGGGGGTGGAGCTGAAGACGGACACCGCGGAGGAAATCCGGGCGGCAGTTCTTAAGGTGCTGGAAGACCCGAAATATGCCCGGGCGGCGGCAGAGTGCAGCCGGGATTTCCGGGAAGCGCCCGGCCCCAAAGGGGCGGCGGCGTTTATCGAGACGGCGCCTCACCTTATGCCGGAGGAAGATAAGAAGCAGAAGCAAAAGCAAATCCTTCCCGGGATTCTGCAGCTGCTGTTCTGGCTTGCGGCAATCCCGCTGATTCTCCTGGTTCCGAAGCTTCTCCACAGAAATCTGTGGTGGGTCCTCGCCATCCTTGCCAACATTGCGTTCATTCCCTATAAGAACTGGACCATGCGGGCAGGAAAATAAACACGGGAGGCCCCGCTCAGTTCATTGACAGGCGGGGCCTCCTGTGGTACACTGTTGGCATTGGAGGGATGGAAATGACACCCATTGAGCAAAGCATTGAGAGCATTGTGGACGGCATCCTGCTGGACTACGGCAACGGCCGGACCATCGACAGACTGGACCCGTTCCAGCAGCCGGACAAGGAAGTGGTCATTGACATGATCGGCAAACTGATCCGGATTGTCTACCCCGGTTACTCCCGGGATAAGTCCTACCGGATCTACAACGCCCGGCACAATCTGTCCATGCTCATTGAGGATGTGATGTATAACCTGAACAAGCAGATTGCCATCGTCCTGCGGCCCAGGCTGGGGGAGGAAGAGGCTTCCCGGCGTGCCCAGGAGATTTCCATCGCCTTTTTCCGTGCCATTCCCGATGTGCGGGCCGTAGCCCAGACGGATGTGGAGGCCTTCTTCGAGGGAGACCCGGCGGCTTACAGCAATGATGAAATCATCTTCTGCTATCCCGGATTGTTTGCCGTGACGGTGTACCGCCTGGCCCATGTGCTCTATACCCTGGAGGTGCCCATGCTTCCCCGGATCATGACGGAGCATGCCCACAGCATCACGGGCATTGACATTAACCCCGGGGCCACCATCGGCAATTATTTCTTCATTGACCACGGCACCGGCATCGTGGTCGGCGAGACAACGGTGATCGGGGACCATGTGAAGCTCTATCAGGGCGTGACCCTGGGCGCCCTCACCACCCGGGGCGGGCAGAGCCTCCGGGGCAAAAGACGCCACCCCACCATTGAGGACAACGTAACCATCTACGCCGGCGCGTCCATTCTGGGCGGCGGAACCGTCATCGGCCGGGACTGCGTCATCGGCTCCAACGTGTTCATTACCCACTCCATCCCGCCCTGCACCACCGTCAGCGTCAAGAGCCAGGAGCTTACCTATAAGCCCCGGGTCTGCGCCGAGTGCGGCACCGCCGAACCCTTCTGGGAGAGCCAGGGGAAGGTCGGGGATTGATACAAAACCGAAACGCACCGCCTTTAGCGAGGTGTTCGTAAGACAGT
>CAMEIK010000234.1 GCA_945918315.1 uncultured Clostridia bacterium | reverse complement strand
TACACATATCTTGCGCACGACCTGGCTGCCCGCCCTGCGGGCCAAATTCCAATTTCCCGCTCCAGTCGTCAAAGCTTATTCTGTTCCAGCCAGATCATCAGCACGGCGATGTCTGCCGGGCTGACGCCGGAAATCCTTCCTGCCTGGCCCAGGGACACCGGTCGGATGGCGTCCAGCTTCTGCCGGGCTTCCAGCCGCAGGCCGCCGATGGCATTGTAATCGATGTCACTTGGCAGCAGGCGGCCCTCCTCCCGGCGGAACTCCGCCACCTGGCGCTCCTGCCTTGTCAAATACCCGGCGTATTTCAGCTGGATCTGGGTTTCCTCCGTCACCGCGTCGGAAAGCGACGGGCAGTCGGGGTCAAAGGGAGCCAGGTCCTCATAGCACAGCTCCGGACGGCGGAGCAGGTCCGCAAGCCTGGCAGAACCGGAAACCGGGGCGCTGCCTTTGCTTACCAGCATTTCATTCAAAGCCCGGCTTTCCGGAACCCCCGTGGATTCCAGACGTTGAAGCTCCCGGCGGACGGAATCGTACTTTTCTTCCACCGCCGCAAGGCGCTCCTTGCTCACAAGCCCTATTTCCGCGCCGATGGCGGTCAGTCTGGCATCCGCATTGTCCTGCCGGTGAAGGAGCCGATACTCCGAACGGCTGGTCATGATCCGATAGGGCTCCTCCGTCCCCTTGGTCACCAGGTCATCAATCAGGGTGCCGATATAGCTGGTGTCCCGGGTGAGGATCAGGGGCGGCCGTCCCAGGAGCTTCAGCGCCGCGTTCACACCCGCCACATAGCCCTGGACCGCCGCTTCCTCATAGCCGGAGGTACCGTTGAACTGTCCCGCGCCGTAGAGGCCGGGAACCGTCTTGACCTCCAATGTGGGCAGCAGCATGGTGGGGTCAATACATTCATATTCGATGGCGTAGGCAGGACGCATCATTTCCGCATGCTCCAGGCCGGGAACGCTGTGGAGCATTTCGATCTGCACATCCTCCGGCAGGCTGGAAGAAAAGCCCTGGATGTACATTTCCTCGGTGTCCAGGCCGCAGGGCTCCACAAAAAGCTGGTGCCGGGGCTTGTCCGGAAACCGGACGATTTTCGTCTCAATGCTGGGGCAGTACCTTGGACCCACCCCGGAAATGGTGCCGTCATACATGGGGCTGCGGTGCAGGTTGGCCCGGATAATCTCGTGGGTCCGCTCCGTGGTATAGGTCAGGTAGCACACGGCGGTGTTGTTGACCTTCTCCGTTGTGCGGAAGGAGAAGGGCTCCGCTTTCTCGTCCCCGGGCTGCAGCTCCATTTTGGAAAAATCAATGCTCCGCCGGTTGACCCGGGGAGGCGTTCCGGTTTTGAACCGGCGCAGAGGCAGCCGCAGGGTCCGCAGATTCCCCGCAAGGCCCACACTGGGATGCATCCCGTCAGGGCCGGAAGACACCACGCTGTCGCCGGTAATCACGGTGCTGTCCAGATAGGTTCCGGTGGCGATGATCACCGCCCGGGCTGCATACTCCGCCCCCAGCTGGGTCCTGACCCCGGAAGCCCGGCCCCGCTCCGTCAGCACCGCCGTGATCTGTGCCTGCTTCAGCTCCAGATTCTCCTGGAGCTCCAGCACATGCTTCATATACTTCCGGTATTCCTGCCGGTCCGCCTGGGCCCGGAGGGAGTGAACCGCGGGTCCCTTCCCCCGGTTCAGCATCCGGTACTGAATGCAGGCATGGTCCGCCGCCAGACCCATCTCTCCGCCCAGGGCATCCAGCTCCCGGACCAGGTGGCCCTTTCCGGTGCCGCCGATGGCGGGATTGCAGGGCATGTTTCCCACCGCGTCCAGATTGATGGTAAAAAGAATGGTTTTCAGCCCCAGCCTGGCGGCAGCCAGGGCCGCCTCGATGCCCGCGTGACCCGCGCCGATCACCGCCACATCACAGCTTCCCCCAAAGTAGGTGCTCACGCTTCCGCCTCCTCCGGTTTTTGCTCCGGCAGACGGAAGGGGTGCATTGTCACCTCGCACCGGTTGATGGGGGTTCCCAGGGCGTAAAACTTTTCCTCATAGCCCGTCATGATCCCCACGGGGCCATTCTCGTGGAGATTCCGGGTGACATTTTTCACATCCAGGCCGCAAAAGGCAAACTCCTCCAGGCTGAACTCGAACAGGGGCGCGTTATCGGTCTTGAAATGCAGCTCGCCTCCCGGCGCCGTCACCTGGGAATAATGCTCCAGAAAGCCGCGGAAGGTCAGCCGCCGCTTGGCGTTCTTCTTCCGGGGCCAGGGGTCCGGGAAGTTCACAAACAGCCGGTCAATTTCCCCAGGGGCAAAGATTTCCTCAATCCCCGCGGCGTCCATATCGATAAAATACACATTGGTAAGGCCCATGGTCTTTGCCTTCTCCATAGCAACCACCATGGCCTCCCGGCACCGTTCCACGGCGATGAGCAGCACCTGGGGATTTGCCTGGGCGGTTTCCACCGTGAATTTCCCCTTGCCGCAGCCCAGCTCCACCCACAGGGCGGCACATCCGGGCATCAAATCCCGCCAGCGCCCCTTTCCGGCTTCCGGCTCCGCAATCCGGTAGGCCTCACAGGCCGCCATCCGGGGCTCCAGATTTTTCATTTTCCGCATGCGCATAAGCGGTTCCTCCGTTAATTTCATTTCCACTCACTTTATCACATTTCCTGTCCCCGGTCAAGGACACATCCGGCAGAAACGGCGGAATTCGTGAAACGAAAGGAGAATCCG
>CAMEIK010000233.1 GCA_945918315.1 uncultured Clostridia bacterium | reverse complement strand
CCCCGCCGAAATCCGGGTAAAGGACGGCAGCCTGCTGGTAATCTGGGAGCAGGGAGACAGTTGACAGTTGACAATTGACAATTGCGGCTGTTAGTAGGCAGGATGGCAAATTGGATTTTAATTGACAATTGACAATTGACAATGGACAATTAAGGAATCCCTTCGGGATGATTTAAAATAAGAAGAATTTGACCGAAATACAATTCAGAATTATTTCAAAATCGTCCCGAAGGGACACAACAATTGTCAACTTTCAATTGTCAATTGTCAATTCGGCGGAGCCGCTAAATTCCTATTTATCGGGCAGCTGGGAAAACCGAAGATCATAGTATCTTATATCTTATATCTCATATCTTATATCTCAAATTTACCCTATCCTGAAAAGGGAGACAGAAGCTATGCAAAAACCGGAAGTCATCCATGCGGACCCTTCGCTGGGTCTTACAGAAGAACAGGCCGCCGCCCGGAGGGAGGCGGGGCTTGCCGCCGGGGTCCCCAGCCCCACGGGAAAAACCGAGGGCCAGATATTGCTGACCCACTGCTTTACCTTCTTTAACCTGATTTTCCTCATTCTGGCGGCCATGCTCCTGATTGCCCGGTCCAGCTTCCTGAATATGGGCTTTCTTCTGGTGGTCATCGTCAATACGGTCATCGGCATTTTCCAGGAGCTGAAAGCCAAGCGGGCGGTGGACCAGCTGGCTCTCGTGGCCCGCCGCCCGGTGACGGTGGTGCGGGACGGGGCCAAGCGGGAGATTCCGCCGGAGGATGTGGTCCGGGACGACATCGCCCAGTTCAAGCAGGGCGACCAGATCTGCGCCGACGGGATTCTTCGTCAGGGAACCCTTTGGGCCGACGAATCCCTGCTGACCGGCGAAGCGGACAGCGTGGAAAAGCACCCGGGGGACACCCTCCACTCCGGCTCCGTGGTGGTCTCCGGCCGGGGCCTGGCCCAGCTCACTGCCGTGGGCGACGCCAGCGAGGCCGCCCAGCTTTCCCGGCAGGCTAAGGCCCACCCCAGGGCCAGGAAATCCGGAATGATGCGGTCCCTGGACCGGCTGATTCTCTTTATCGGCATCGCCCTGGTGCCCATCGGCATCATCCTCTTCCATCAGGAGTACCGGGTCCTTTCCCTGGGCCTGCGGGAAAGCGCCGAGGGCACCGTGGCCGCCCTCACGGGCATGATCCCCGAGGGACTGTACCTGCTGACCAGCGTGGCACTGGCGGTGTCCACCCGGAAGCTGAGCAAAAAGCGGGTGCTGGTCCAGGACTGGAACTGCATCGAAGCATTGGCCCGGGTGGACGTGCTCTGCGTGGACAAAACCGGCACCATCACCGAGCCCACCATGGAGGTGGAAAACCTCGTTCCCCTGACCGAGCTCCCTCCCGAGAAGCTCCAGGACATGCTCACCGCCATGTACGGTGCCGCCGAGCCGGACAACGCCACCGCCAAAGCCATGGCGGAGCTGTTTTCCGGGGAGACCAGCCTCCGCTGTGCCAAACGGATTCCCTTTTCCCCGGAGACAAAATGGAGCGGCTGCACCTTTGACTCGGGGCAAAGCCTGGTGGTGGGCGCCCCGGAGTACATTCTGGGCAGCCGCTTCGGAGAACGGAAGGAAGAAATCTCCGCCTGGACGGACCAGGGCTACCGGGTCCTGCTGGCGGCGGAGTATGCTTCCCCCCTGGCCTTCGGCAAGCTTCAGGAGGAGGCCCTGACCCCCCTGGCCCTGATTCTCCTGAACAGTCCCCTGCGCCCGGGAGCCAAGGAAACCTTTTCCTATTTTGCCCAACAGGGTGTGTCCATCCGGGTCATTTCCGGCGACAGCCCCGCCACCGCCTCCCGGATCGCCATGGACGCCGGCATTCCCGGGGCGGAAAACTACATTGACGCCTCCACCCTGGAAACCGACGCCGACTTCCGGAAGGCAGCAGACTGCACCGTCTTCGGCCGGGTGACCCCGGAGCAGAAGAAGAAGCTGGTGGCCGCCCTCCAGAAAAAGGGCCACACCGTAGCCATGACCGGCGACGGCGTCAACGATCTGCTGGCCATGAAGCAGGCGGACTGCTCCATCGCCATGGCCTCCGGCGCCCAGGCCGCCAGCCAGCTGGCAAGTCTGGTGCTGCTGGACAGCCAGTTTTCCGCCATGCCGGACATTGTCAACGAGGGCCGGCGGGTCATCAACAACATCCAGCGGGCGGCGACCTTGTTCCTGGTGAAAAATATCTTCTCCCTGTTTCTTTCCGTCATCACCCTGTTTACCAGCTGGCCCTACCCATTGGAGCCCATCCACCTGACGGTGATTTCCGCCCTCACCATCGGCCTGCCCTCCTTCCTGCTGACGCTGGAGCCCCGGTATGACCGGATTCGGGGCCATTTCCTCCGGGGGGTTCTGCGCAGAGCCTTCCCCGGAGGGCTGACCAACGTGTTTGTGGTGCTGGTGTGTCAGGCCTTCCGGGCGGTCTTCGGCATCAACGGCGACCACAGCTCCACGGTCTGCGCCGCCATCCTGGCCATGGTGGGCCTCATGGTCCTCTTCCAGGTCTGCAAGCCCTTTGACCTGTTCCGGAAATTCCTGTGGGCGGGAATGGCCCTGGGACTTGTGGTCTGCTTTACCCTGCTGGGGAATGTCCTTTCCCTGAGCTCCGGGTCCCTGGAGGCCCGGCTTCTCATGATGACCCTGCTCCTGATGACCCCCACGGTGTTCTTTGCCATCCAGCGGGTCTTCGACTGGGGCGACCGGCTCTGG
>CAMEIK010000232.1 GCA_945918315.1 uncultured Clostridia bacterium | reverse complement strand
GCTGGGCGTGGTCCTCGATGATATGGCACACCGCGTGGATGCACCGGTGCACCGGGCCGTCGGGGCAAAAGTCCTGGACTTTGGGCTTGACATGGCCGCTGGCGGTAGAAAGCAGGGTGTCCACCAGCTCGGAGATTCCTTCATTTTTGGCGGCGCTGATGGGAACCACCGGAACCCCCAGGGCTTCCGCCATTTTTCGCACGTTCACGCTGCCGCCGTTGCCCCGCAGCTCGTCCATCATGTTCAGGGCGATGACCATGGGCACCTTCAGGCTCATGAGCTGCAGAGTCAGGTACAGGTTCCGCTCAATATTGGTGGCGTCCACAATGTTTAAAATAGCATCGGGCTTGGATTTCAGGATAAAGTCCCGGGTGACAATCTCCTCCTGGGTATAGGGACGGATGGAGTAGATACCGGGAAGATCCACTACCTGATGATTGGTGCCCTTGATGATACCGGATTTCTGGTCCACAGTGACGCCGGGGAAATTGCCCACGTGCTGGTTGGAGCCGGTGAGGGCGTTAAAAAGAGTAGTTTTGCCGCAGTTCTGGTTGCCGGCCAAGGCGAAGATCATACCCTATCCTCCTGAAGCGTGATTTTCCGGGCATCCTCCCGGCGGATGGTCAGTTCATAGCCCCGGAGCTGAATCTGGATGGGGTCGCCCATGGGGGCGATTTTCTGGAGAAGCACCCGGGTGCCCGGGATCAGCCCCATGTCCAGAAACCGCAGACGCAGAGGCCCCTCGCCTCCCACCTGGCAGATCACACCGGACTGGCCGATTTTCAAATCATCGATGGTCATAGCCTATGCCTCCTTTTTTCGTGCCCATTATAGCTGATTCTTCAGGAGTTTGCAATAGCTAACTTCCCGCCGCGCAAGATTTTTTTACACAATTCGGGTTCCCTTTTGTTCGTGGCGGGAAATGGCAGTTTCGCGCAAATACCGTAGGGGGCGGCCTCCCGGACGCCCCACCATCGTCTGTTTTCCTACCGCAGCAGCCACTGGTAGTCTTGCCTGCAATCTACAATCCAGTCCACATACACCTTGTCGTCTTGTATCTGGTACAGAACAAGATACCAATTCTCCACATACAGCTTGTGATACTTATTTGCGGGAATGGAATCCTCGTGAAAGAAAGGATAACGCTGGGGCATTTCCCGCAGGGAACGCAGCTCCTCCATAAAGCGGTCTTTCAGCTTTTTGGAAGCCGGTCTGTTGACCTTTGCCAGAAAGCGAAGGTGCAGGCCCAGCATTTCTTTGGCTCTGTCGGAGATGATGACCTGATATTGCATCCGTTATCCCTCGTTCACAATGTCGTCCAGGAAGCTGTCCAGCTCGTCAATGGTGCAGCCCCGGCGGCCCATAGCCCGATCCTCCTCCACCGCCAGAAGGTTTTCTCTCAACTGGAGCATTTTTTCCCGGCGGGTGAAGCTCTCAATGTCCATAACGACCAGATCCCCTTCTCCGTTTTTGGTCAGGTATACCGGGGCCTGGGATTTGCGGCACAGCTCGGCAATCTCATTGTAATTCTGCCGAATGGCAGCGGAAGGACGAATATTCACGATGCTTCCTCCTTGTAGTTAAATTCTAATATTATTATATCTAAATTTGACTATTATGTCAATAAAAAATACCCGGGGCGCTTCGCCAATGCGAACTACCCCGGGTATTTACGATCTTTACGGAGTTTCCCGGAACAGGAGCCGGTCGTCGTTTAAGCGGAACCTGCGGAAAACCTCCAGAAGCTGCCCTTCGTCCATGTCGGCCCGCTCGGGACCGCTGAGCTCGCCCACGATCTTTCCGGCGTTCATAATAATGGTCCGGTTTCCCAGCTCCAGGGCCGAGGGAATGTCGTGGGTAATCATGAGACAGGTGATCCGGTTCCGGGCCACAATGGTCTTTGTCAGCTCCAGCACCTTTTCGGCGGTGGCAGGGTCCAGGGCGGCGGTGTGTTCATCCAGCAGCAGCAGCTTCGGGGTCACGAGGGTGGCCATGAGCAGGGTCAGCGCCTGCCGCTGGCCGCCGGAGAGCAGCCCCACGGGACTGTCCATCCGGTCCTCCAGCCCCAGTCCCAGCTGGGAAAGCCTTTCCCGGAATTCCTGCCGTTCGGCGGCGGAAACCATGGAGAAAGGGGAGCGTCTGTCCGAGGAACGCAGGTATGCCAGAGCCAGGTTTTCCGCGATGGTCATATTGGGGGCGGTGCCCTTCAGGGGGTCCTGGAAAAGCCTTCCGATATATTTGCTCCGCTTGTAATCCGGCAGTGCCGTCACATCCCGGCCGTCCAGAACCACGGAACCGGTGTCCGGCCGGATGCTTCCGGCGATGGCGGAAAAGAGGGTGCTCTTACCCGCGCCGTTGGAGCCCAGGACCGTGACAAAATCTCCGGGCGCCAGGTGCAGATCGATGCCGCACAGGGCGGTTTTTTCGTTGACCGTCCCGGGAGCAAAGGTTTTTGTGATGTTCGTCAGTTTCAGCATGAGGCTTTCCTCCCCTTTTTGAGGGCCGGCAGGCCGATGGCCAGGGCCACGATCACGGCGGAAATCAGCTTCAGGCATTCACTGGGCAGATCCAGCCGCAGGGCAATAGCGATAATGAACCGGTACAGCAGGGAGCCTACCAGGGCCCCTGCCGCTTTCATCCACAGCTTTCCTCTGGGGAAAAGGCTCTCGCCGATAATGAGGGAGGCAAGGCCGATGATGACCATGCCGGTGCCCAGGTTGATGTCCGCGGTTTTCTGGTACTGGGC
>CAMEIK010000231.1 GCA_945918315.1 uncultured Clostridia bacterium | reverse complement strand
GTCCCTGGGCTGATCCTGGCATTTTTTGTTGTATTCTGGGAACGGAATCACTCTGCGTCAAACAGTGAGCTTCGGACCACAGAGGCATCGGTTTCCCTTTCGGTCCTTGTCCGATGGCCGGAGGGGAGCACGGAGTGGATGGACATGGATGCGTATCTGACCGGTGTGGTGTTGGCGGAAATGCCTGCGTATTTTGAATCGGAGGCCCTGAAGGCCCAGGCAATCGCGGCAAGAACATACGCGAAAAAGGCGTCCGTTACCGGCGGAAAGCATGGGGATGGGAGCGTATGCACGGATTATACCTGCTGTCAGGCCTATCAGTCCCCGGAAGCCTATCTGGAAAAAGGGGGAAGCAAGGCAGATCTTGAGAAGGTGCGTTCCGCGGTGCTGGACACATCGGGCTATGTGCTGACCTACGAAGGAGCGCTCATCGAAGCGGTGTATTTCTCCTGCTCCGGGGGAAGAACGGAGGATGCTGTGGCGGTATGGGGGAGAGAGTATCCCTATTTGCGGGCAACAGACAGTCCGGGGGAGGAAAAAGCCGCGTATTACTCGGAGACAAAAAGCTTTCATCCGGAGGAATTTCAGCAGGCCCTTGGTGTTTCGCTAACCGGTGAGCCAGCGCAATGGATGGGAGAGGTGACCCGGACTGCGGGAGGGGGTGTGGACACCATGGAAATCGGGGGCAAAAAATACACAGGGGTGGAGCTGCGCGCTGCCCTGGGACTGCGGTCAACTGCGTTTACCATTACGGTGCAGGATCATCTCATTCAAATCGAGACCCATGGATATGGGCACAGGGTTGGAATGAGCCAGTATGGAGCGGATGCCATGGCTGCCGGGGGCGCGGATTTTCGACAGATTCTCAGCCACTATTATCCCGGTACGGACCTGGAAAAGAGCCTGCCCGGAAATGAATAATCTTGCCAAAGAGGCCCCAATATGATAAAATAAACACAATCAGGAATCCTGAAAGGATAACCCCTGTAATTGTTCGCGGTTATCCCGAATGGCTGACGATAAAGAAAAGGGGGCAGATTTATGCTGTTAAGAATTGACGGACACTGTGTGGAAGCGCAGCCTGAACAGTCCCTTCTGGAGATTGTGCGGCAGCTTGGACTGGATTGTCCTGAGCTTTCCGGACGCCCGCTGGCTGCGAAAATCGCCGGTGAGGTGTTTACACTGAATTATGTTCCCATCCGGAAGAAAGATATGGACCAGGACCGTCCGTCCATGCGCCGGGCGATGGCCGCGTCTCAGGGAGAGATCCGTCTGCTCCGTTATCATGACGAGGCGGGAAAAGAGGCTTACATCCGTACCGCGCAATTTGTGATCTTCCTTGCGTTGCGGCAGCTTTGGCCCAATTCCCGTGGCATGGTGAGCTGCACACTGGGGTCCAGTGTTTTCATTTCCGTAACGGGTACGGAGAGCTTCTGCCTGGATAGCCTCAGACAGAGAGTCCGGGAGCTGATTGCGCGGGATATTCCTCTGATCCGGCACAGAGTACCGCTTTCTCAGGCAATTGAACAGTTCCGCAGTACCGGGCAGGAGGACAAAGCAAGGCTGCTTTCCTGGCGCAGCGCGGATTATTTTGACGAATACGCCTATGGAGATTTTGCGGATTATTACTACGGGGAAATGGTGCCGTCCACCGGGTATCTGACGGTATTTGATATTCTTCCGGCGGAGGGCGGATTCCTGTTTGTTTATCCCGACGACCGGAATCCCAATGAGACTGCCCCGTTTCGGGAAATGCCGCATTTCTTCAGTGTGTTTTCCGAGGGAGAGCACTGGTGCGAGCTGATGGAGTGCGCTACCGTGGCGGATCTGAACGATCTGACTGCTTCGGGAAGAATCCGGGAGCTGATCCGGGTTAACGAAGCGCTTCACGAAAAGCGGTATTCCCAGGTTGCGGATATGGTGTGTCAGCGGGATGCCAAGGTTGTCATGCTGGCAGGACCAAGCTCCTCCGGAAAGACGACCTCCGCCAATCGTCTGGCGACACAGCTTCGGGTCCACGGAAAAAAACCGGTCCTTATGAGCTTGGACGATTACTATATTGACCGGGACAAAATCCCTGTTGGACCGGACGGAAAACTGGACCTGGAGCATATCAATACCATAGATACGGAGCTTTTCCGCAGTCAGATGCGTCAGCTTCTGGAGGGGGAGGAAATCCGCTTACCCAGCTTTAATTTTGTATCAGGAAAGCGGGAATGGACACAAAAGAATCTGCGGCTGGACGAAAAGAGCGTTATCATCGTGGAGGGCCTTCATGGGCTGAATCCTGTGATGCTTCCTGAGAATGTGGATAAGCATTTGATATTCCGTCTATATGTCAGCCCCCTGCTTCCTCTGAACCTGGATGACCACAACCGAATCCCAACCAGCTATCTGCGGCTTCTTCGCCGGATTGTTCGGGACTATGAAACCCGGGGAGCTTCGGTGCAGAGAACCATTGCCATGTGGGATTCTGTCCGTCAGGGCGAAAAACGCTGGATTTTCCCGTTCCAGGAGAATGCGGACGTGATTTTCAACAGTTCCACGCTTTACGAGCTTTGCGTGCTGAAAAAACACATTTTCCCGCTGCTGACCGCTGTCCAGCCGGAGGACGCATGCTATGAAGAGGTTCGTTCGATTGTAAAAATCCTGAACTATGTCTTGGAGGCGGATGTGGATGATGAAATTCCGCCTACGAGCCTGGTCCGGGAGTTTATCGGCGGAAACACTTTCTATCGCTAATCCGCAATATTT
>CAMEIK010000230.1 GCA_945918315.1 uncultured Clostridia bacterium | reverse complement strand
TCCAGCTTGGGAGCGGCGGCGCTTTGTCCCCCGGAGCCGTTTTCCCCGGGACGGCCGGCGGCGGTGCTGAAGGCCCCTGCCAGCTTCCCCTCCACCGCCTTGGCGGTATAGGCCATGGCGGCGGGGAGAATCTCGTCCAGATGGACCACCTGATAGGCGGTTGCCACATCCACATCGGCGCAGAGCAGGGCCTGGAACCGGGGGCTTTCCAGCTCGGTCCGGAGATCCAGCCCGGGGTAAACCTTCTTGGCCTGCTCCGCCTGGGCCTCCCACCGCTCCCGGATGGCCTGGGCACGGCTCTGCTGCCGGGCCTGCCACTGCTGACGGGCGGCTTCCCGGTCGGCCTCCTCCGCCTCCCGGTCCCGGGTCTGTCTGGCAAGGGCCTCCCGCAGCCCCGCCGTGTCCCCGGGCGAAAGCCCAAACCGCTTTTCCAGCTCCGCCAGGACCGGGGCCACCGCTTCGTACCTGTCGGCGCTTTCCCGGAGGGGCTTCGTCTTTGCTTCAAACTGCTCCCGGTAGTCTCCTTCAATGAGCCGGTCGAATTCTGCCCCGGGATCCGCCGGGGCCGCCTCCGCCGCCGGGGCTTCCTCCTCTCCAAAAAGTGTCAGAGAAACATTTCTGAGCTCCATAAAACTGCTCCTTTCCAAGTATGATAGGGTCATTGCCGTATCGGGGCGCAAACCTGCCCTTTTTTCACACCACCCGGATCCACCGGGGATATTTTTTTGCCAGCAGGGCAAAGCCGCTGCCCACCGTTTCCAGCCCCGTCTCCCCCCGCTGCCGCCCTTCCCCGTTGGGGGTAAAGAAAACCTGGGCGTCCCCGGGCTTCAGCTTCACTGCCGGCGGCTGCCGCAGCTGTCCCCGGCGTGCCATGTCCAGCGCCAGCTCCGCGGCGGTGTACACCAGAATGGAGGCCGCCGCGCAGACAATGTCCTGGCCCATGGCCGCGAACCCGGCGTGGCCCGTGACACACAGGGACAGGGTCTCCGCCTTCCGGTTCAGCTTCACGGTAATCAAGACCGGACCTCCCCCCTCCGGGCGGCGGCGGTTCTGGCCTGCCTTGTTGCCGCCGGCTCCGACGGCATGGGGGTGACGGCCCCGGCAGCTTCCAGGGCTGCCGCCCGGTAGGCCCGGGCATTTTCGGCAATCTTCTTTGCCACCATGTCCTTGCGCTCAAAGTCCATCATGTCGAGACAGGCCAGCGCCTCCTGGGCCCGCTGGGGGTCAAAGAAGCCCGCGGTGTAGAAGCTCATGGCCATCTCATTCTGGCTCATTTTGCTGTACGGGTTCTGCTTCTGGGCGCTGATCTGGATGTCAAAGAGGGGCACCCGCATGCCCAGATCCACCCCAAAATCCACCCCCTGGCTCTGGGGGAGGAGCCCCTGATTGCTGTACCGGACGAATTCCTCCGCCCCCTGGGCTCCCACAATCCGGAAGGCCCGGGGCAGGGTATAGAACTGGCGGATCAGCTCGATCATCATTTCGCACACCTGCCGGAAGACCCGGTAGCTGGCCCGGATGTGGTCCCGGCTCAGCTTGCTGCCCGCCTCCTGCATGGCGGCGATGGCGGAGGCGGCGGTAACGCCGGAAACGGTGCCGCCGGTGGACACGTCCCGGTTGCCCGTGACCTCCTTCAGCTCATCGATTTTCCGGCTGATGACCTCCACATAGATGCTGCTCAGGGGCTTTCCGGAAATGGGCAGCACGCTGTCCTGGCCCAGATTCCCGTCCACATGGACAAAGTCCCGGGTGTAGTCGCCGTACTCCTCCTCGTTGACGGCGCCGTCGCTGCGGATAAAATACCGGGGCCGGGTGTTGGCCAGCAGATTCTGGAGGATGGCCTGATTGCCCCGATCAATGTACTCCTGGGCGCTTTTGCCCACGTCGATGTAGCCAAAGCCGCAGGGGGAGCCCTCCACGGAAAAGAGAGGGTCAAAGAGGAAGGGATATTTGCCGTGGTCGTACCAGCCCCGGCTTGCGTACTCCGGCTCGTTCTCCGTGGCAAAGAGCACGGTGTCCCCCACAAATTTGCAGTAGTGAAGTATTACCCGGCCCCCCTGCCGGCGCTTGTAGTACCAGTCCACCACGGCGGATTTCCCGGTGGTATCCGCCCCGTCGTCATACTGGTAGGTGCTGACGGTCAGGGCGGAGCCCCCCAGCTTCCCCTCCAGCTCCGGGTACCGGTCCGTCAGCAGGTCGTTGTCCCAGAGCTCCACATGAAAGACATTCCGGCTGCGCTGGATGTCCGTGATCCCCTTTTCCCAGAACAGGTTCAGCAGGTCCACCTTCCGGATGGCGATGTCGCCCATGCCCCCCAGGGCCTCCGGGTCCCAGAACACCCCATAGACCCCGGTGCCGGTTTTCAGCTTGTAGTCCCACACCTCGGCGTAGGTACGCTCAAAGCCGCACTGCTCCAGCTCCGCCGGGAGAATGGCGGAGAGCATGTCCGCCTCGGCCTTGTCCCCCTCCTCCCGGGGAAGAATGTTGGGGGTGGGAAAGCTGTCCATGGCATCGGCATGCTTGCTGGCAATGGCGTTGAAAAGCCAGCCGGAGGCAGGCTCCACCTGAGCGGGGCTCCCCCTGCGCAGGGATTCCCAGTGGCGCATCCGGTACCAGCGTTCCCCCTCCAGAATCCGACGTTCCAGACCCGCCTTCCCCTCCCGGTAGCGGTTCAGGGTCTGCATGGCGGCCCGGACCTGCTCCGCCCCAATGGGCGGCTTTTTTTCTTCTTTTTCTGCCATATAGGACCTCCTTTT
>CAMEIK010000229.1 GCA_945918315.1 uncultured Clostridia bacterium | reverse complement strand
TCATTCCCAATGACCGGCTGAAGTATGTCACCGATCAGAAGATCACCTTTGCCAATGCCTTTGCCATTGCCGACGATGTGCTGAAGCAGGCCGTCACCTCCATCTCCGAGTTGGTGGGTTTCTCCAAGAATGTCATTATCAACCTGGACTTTGCCGACGTGTCTGCCGTTATGCGCAATGCCGGCCGTGCCCATATGGGTGTTGGCGCCGCTACCGGCCGGGAGAAGGCTGAGCAGGCCGCTACCGCTGCCGTTTCCAGCCCCCTGCTGGAGACTTCCATCAACGGCGCTACCGGCGTGCTGATCAATGTGACTGGTTCCTCCGAGATGACCCTGGACGATGTGGAGACCGCCGCCGGAATCGTGCAGGAGGCTGCCAACCCCGACGCCAACATTATCTTCGGTGCCACCTGCTCCGAGGATTGCCAGGATGAAATGCGGGTCACCGTTATCGCGACGGGCTTTGAGCTCCAGCCCGAGGCCAGGAAGGCTGCCCAGGCTGCGGAGGCGGACGACATCGACAAGCCCGTGGGGGCCTCCGCTAAGCCCTCCAAGCCCTCCGACATCAGCGACATTGACGAGATCTTCAGCATCTTCAAGCGTTGATTCTTTCGCATATTCGCATCCCGGCCCCTCGGGTCGGGATGCTTTTTCTGCGAGCCGTCGGTCAAAATCAGACCATTCCTTTTTGGAGAAAGGACACGCCATGGGTGCCTATGAAATGCTGGCCGGATGCTATGACCGGCTGACAAATGATGTGGATTATGAAGCCATTGCGGCTTTTTACCGGACGCTGCTGGGCCGGGAGGGCGTCCGCCCCAGAACGGCGGTGGACCTGGCCTGCGGCACCGGTTCCGTCACCGCGATCCTGGCCCGGGAGGGGCTTCGGGTCATCGGGGTGGACATGTCCGGTGAAATGCTGACCCAGGCCGCGGCAAAAACCGCCGGACTGGACCCTGCGCCGTTTTTTGTCCGGCAGAAGCTCCAGAACCTGACCCTCCCCAGAGGGGTGGATCTGGCGGTGTGCGCCCTGGACAGCCTGGATTACATCACCGAGCCCAAAGAATGCGCCCGGGCCATCCGGCGGGTCTATCGTGCCCTGAACCCCGGCGGAATGTTTATCTTCGATGTAAATACCCCCGAAAAGCTCCGGGCCATGGATGGACAGGTTTTCCTGGACGAGGACCAGGATGTGTACTGCGTCTGGCGGGGAGAATTTGATGACAGCACAAATATCTGCTCCTATGGTATGGACCTGTTTATCCGGGAGGGAAAGCATTGGCTTCGTTCCTTTGAAGAACACCGGGAGTATGCTTACAGCCGGGAGCAGCTTACGGGATTCCTGAGGGACGCGGGCTTTTCCCGCATCCGGGTCTATGGCGACCGCACCCTGGAGCAGCCGGGGGCGGGAGAGCAGAGAATGTATTTTTCCGCGAGGAAGGGAGTCAGACGATGAAAGATTATATTGTTCGTGGTATGAGCATGGATGGCTTTGTGAAGGCCGTGGGCATCCGTTCTACGGAGCTTGTCCGCCGGGGCGCCCAGATCCAGAAGACCACGCCCAACGCCACAGCGGCCTTTGGACGGGCTCTCACGGCGGGTTCCATTCTGGGCAATATGCAGAAGACGGAGGAGGGCTCCCTGACGCTCCAGGTACGGGGCGGCGGCCCCATCGGCACCATAACCGTTGTCTCCGACCCGGTAGGAAATGTCCGGGGCTGCGTTACGGAGCCACGGGTTCCTCTGGTGGAAAAGCGCCCCGGCAAGCTGGACGTAGGTGCCACCGTGGGAACAAACGGGACCCTGACGGTGATTCGGGACCTGGGGATGAAGGAACCCTTTGTGGGCTCCGTGCCCCTGGTGTCCGGGGAAATTGCCGATGATATTACCGCGTATTTTGCCCAGAGTGAGCAGATTCCCACAGCCTGCGCCCTGGGTGTCCTGGTGGACCGAGATTATTCGGTAAAGACGGCGGGAGGGTATCTGCTGCAGCTGCTGCCCGGGGCGCCGGAGGAAACCATCAGCGCTTTGGAGCGGGGGATTCAGGCTGCCGGTGCCGTAACGCCCATGCTGGAGGCGGGCATGACCCCGGAGGATATTCTGGGGCAGGTCATGGGAACGCTGGGGGTTGTCTTCCTGGAAACCACGGAGGTTTGCTACAAGTGCTACTGCTCCCGGCAGCGGGTGGAACGGGCCCTCATCAGCCTGGGCAGAAAAGAGCTGGAGGAGATTGCCGCGGAGGGCAAGGAGTTCCCTGTGGAGTGCCAGTTCTGCGATACGGTTTATCGGTTTACCCCCGGGGATGTCCGGGAATTGCTGGCGCGGCTGTGACCTTTTCCGGGCGGCCTGAGAAAGGCTGCCCGGTCCGGGATTTCCGGTGGAAAAGGGCATCGTCCGGAGAATTGGGTACAACGGTAATCTTTCGAAAAAAATCAAAAATGATACTTGACAAACGGCACTTCGATGTGTATAATGAAACCCGTCGCTGAGGTGAGCGCGCCAAGGCGGGTTCGGGAGCATAGCTCAGCTGGGAGAGCACATGCCTTACAAGCATGGGGTCACAGGTTCGAGCCCTGTTGTTCCCACCACCATACGGCCCGGTGGTGCAGTCGGTTAGCACGCCAGCCTGTCACGCTGGAGGTCGACGGTTCGAGTCCGTTCCGGGTCGCCATTCTTTTATCCGAGTGGAGCGAAAGCTCCGCTCGACATGCCTCTGTAGCTCAGTAGGTAGAGCAGCGGACTGAAAATCCGCGTGTCGTT
>CAMEIK010000228.1 GCA_945918315.1 uncultured Clostridia bacterium | reverse complement strand
GCCTGCCGGCTGGAGCCGGGGCAAACCGGCCACGACGCCGGATGGGCGCTTCTGGAGGCGCTCTACCGGGAGGAGACGGGCTGCCCCCTTCCCCGGGTTGTCCGGAACCATCGGGGCCACCCAAGGTTCGCGGACAGCCATCTGTGCTTTTCCATCGCCCACACGGACCGCCACGCTTTCTGCGTATTGGCGCCCGGGCCCGTTGGTATTGACGCGGAGGAGCTGGACCGGCGGGTTTCCCTCCGGCTGGCCCAGAAAATTCTCTCCCCCGGGGAAATGGAGCAGTTTTCCCGGGCAGCGGACAAGCGCCGGGCCCTGCTCACCTTCTGGGTCCTGAAGGAAGCCGCCGCCAAACGCAGCGGCTTAGGACTGACAGGCTTTCCCAACCACACCAGCTTCCGGCTGGATGATCCCAATGTACACGAATGGGACGGCTGTCTCATTGCCGTCCTGACGGAGGAATGAATATGCTCTTTGATACCCACGCCCATATGGACGACCGGGCCTTTGACGAAGACCGGGAAGCCCTGCTTTCCCGGCTGCCGGAGGAAGGCATCGGCCTGCTGATGAATCCCGGCTGCAGCCTGGCGTCTTCCCGGGCCGCCTGCGCCCTGGCAGGGAACTACGACTATATTTACGCCGCCGTGGGCTCCCACCCGGACGCGGCTGCGGAGGTCTGCCCGGAGGTTCTGGAGCAGTACCGGGTTCTTATCCGGGAAAACCCCAAGGTCCGGGCCATCGGCGAAATCGGACTGGACTACCACTATGAGGATATTCCCAGAGAAATCCAGAAGGAAGCCTTCCGGGCACAGATGGCCCTTGCGGCGGAGCTGAATCTTCCCGTCATCGTCCACGAGCGGGAGGCCCACGGCGACGGTATGGCCATCGTCCGGGAATTCCCTACGGTCACCGGGGTATTCCACTGCTACTCCGGCTCCCTGGAAATGGCAAGGGAGCTGATTTCCCTGGGCTGGTACATCGGCTTTACCGGGGTGCTGACCTTCAAAAATGCCCGCAAAGCCCTGGAGGTGGCAGCCGCCCTGCCCCTGGAACGCATTGTCCTGGAAACCGACTGTCCTTACATGTCCCCGGAACCCTTCCGGGGGAAGCGGAACGACCCGGGCAAGCTCTATCGGATGGCCCAGGCCCTTGCCGCCCTGCGGGGTCTATCGGAGGAGGACGTTCAGCGTGTCACCCTGGAAAACGGCAGGCGCCTGTACCGAATCTGACGACACATTTCTCCCTTCCCATCCATATACTGGCATACAAAGCACCGGCAAGAGCCGGTGCTTTTCTATGGAGGTGCGAGATGGAACGCTATGTACTTTGGGCCCTGATTGCCACCCTGGGAACCTGGGCCGTTACGGCGCTGGGGGCGGCAACCGTGGCTTTTTTCCGGTCCCCCAGCGCCAGGATAATGAATCTCATGCTGGGCTTTGCCTCCGGTGTGATGATCGCCGCCAGCTTCTGGTCATTGCTGCAGCCTGCCATCGTCTGGGCAGAAAAAATGGGCGGTCTCCCGCCCTGGCTTGTGGTGACCCTTGGCTTTCTGTCGGGGGCAGTTTTTCTGTGGGCGTCGGACCGGGCCGTTACCGCCGCCGCGGGCCGCACAGGAACGGGAAAGCCCAACCAGCGGCTGAACCGGATTGTTCTGCTGGTCCTGTCCATTACCCTGCACAATATCCCGGAGGGGCTGGCGGTGGGGGTTGCCTTCGGGGCGCTGGGCAGCGGCTATGACCCGGAAGCCTTCATGGGGGCGGTGTCCATTGCCGTGGGCATCGGCCTGCAGAATTTCCCCGAGGGCGCCGCCGTGTCCCTGCCCCTGCGGCGGGAAGGATTCTCCCGGCGGAAAAGCTTTTTCCTGGGGCAGCTAAGCGGCATGGTGGAACCCATCGCCGGGGTGCTGGGGGCCGCCCTGGTCCGGGGGGTGAGGCCTCTGCTTCCCTGGGCCCTGTCCTTTGCCGCAGGGGCCATGATTCTGGTTTCCGTCCACGAGCTGATTCCCGAGTGCCAGCGCAACCAGTCGGTACATCCCTACTTTGCCACCATGGGCATCGTCACCGGCTTCGCGGTGATGATGCTGCTGGATGTCATGCTGGGCTGACGGCAGCCGTATCCCATATTCGGTACAGCGCCGTTTCATTCTCAATGCGAATCAAGAGCTGAACGGCCCGAAAAGCCATTCAACTCTTGATTCGCATTGTCAATTGTCAATTTTCAATTGTTCCAGCGCCGCCTGAATCTGGGGGTCTTCCGCCGGGGTCAGGCGGTTATAATAAATCCCGGCAGCGGTTTCCTCGTCCACGCTCACCCGGATATCCGGCGTAACGCCCACATCCGCCAGATTCCGGCCCTGGGGCGTATAATACTTACCGGTGGACAGGCCCAGGGCGGAGCCGTCGGAGAGCCGGAAGGTATTCTGAAAATACCCCTTGCCCACGGTCTGCTCCCCAACCACAATGGCCTTTTCATACTCCTGCAATGCCGCCGCGAAGAATTCCGCCGCGGAATAGGAGTTTTCGTTCACCAGCACCGCCATGGGCAAGCCCAGGCAGTCTTCGTCCGAATAGTCAACCTGCTCCTTGCCGGTATAGCTGACCGCCCGGAACACCTCTCCGGCCGGCAGGAGCATATCCAGCACCTTTACAAGCTCGTCGGCATAGCCGCCGGGGTTATTCCGCACATCAAAGATCAGCGCCTCCGCCCCCTGCTCCAAGAGGCTCTCCACCGCCTGCCGGGTTTCCTCCGCGCAGCGGGCATCGAAATTTTCAATGGTCACAAGCCC
>CAMEIK010000227.1 GCA_945918315.1 uncultured Clostridia bacterium | reverse complement strand
GTACCAGTCTGCGGACTGGTACCACCCCCCTCATAAATGCGGGGGGCAAGGACGCATACCGCATCGGCCCGCAAACCACTCACCGAACATCTCTACAAATTCCATTTTTTCAAACTGTAGAACGATACCGAGCGGTACCCAAAGGCAGAACGATCATAGGCCAGGTCGTCACGACCTGGCCGCCCGCCCTGTGGTATTCGCCCGGTTCCTATTATGAATTTTACCCCAGCCGCACTTCCACGGGCCTGCGGATGCGCATTTCCTCCGGTGTGACCGCGCAGTCCATGGCAAGCACCGTTACGCCCCCGGCGGCAGCCTCCCGCAAGGCAGCCCCAAATGCCGGGTCCGTCCTATCATTGGGAACCAGATACTCCACATCCGCCATCTGGATGACAAACAGCACATAGGCGCCGTATCCCTCTGCCGCGGCCCGCAGCAGCCCCCGCAGGTGCTTGGTTCCCCGCTCCGTAGGAGCGTCAGGGAAGGCACAGATGCCGCCGTCTTCCAGCGTAACCCCCTTTACCTCCAGAAAGCAGGGCACACCTGCCCGGGTAAAGGAAAAGTCAAACCGGGAATCCCCATGGACCGTTTCCGCCCGGAGCCCTTCCACCGGTCCCAGGCCGCCGCTCCGGAGCCACTCCATTGCCGCGGCATTGGGGGCCTGGGAATCCATATTGATGAGCCGTTCGCCCTTGCGCACCGTGATGAGATCATAGCCCGTCTTTCGTCCCGGTTTTTTCGCCCGCTGGCACCACACCTCCGCCCCCGGCGGCAGCAATTCCCGGCACCGCCCGGTATTCTTCACGTGGACCGTCTCCACCTGGCCATTCAGCTCCACCCGGGCGATAAATCGGTTGGGCCGGGCCAGGAACCGCCCCCGCTCCATGTTTTCGTAGCGCATCCAGTTTCCCTCTCCAAAAAATGGGAGGCTTCCCCGGCCGCGTCCCGTCCAGGACACACCGGGAAGAGCCTCCCGCTAATTTTATTTCGCGAATTCCACAGCCTTGGTCTCCCGGATTACGTTCACCTTGATCTGTCCGGGGTACTCCAGCTCGGACTCGATCTTTTTGGCGATGTCCCGGGCCAGGAGGATCATATTGTCCTCGGTGACCACCTCGGGCTTGACCATGATCCGGACCTCCCGTCCGGCCTGAATGGCATAGGCCTTGTCCACGCCGGGATAGGAACCGGTAAGCTCCTCCAGCTTTTCCAGCCGGCGGATATAGTTCTCCACATTCTCCCGACGGGCGCCGGGCCGGGCGGCGGACACCGCGTCGGCAGCCTGCACCAGGACGGCAATCACAGTCTTGGGCTCCACGTCTCCGTGGTGGGCCTCGATGGCGTTGACCACCACCGGGTTCTCCTTGAACTTCCGGGCCAAATCCGCGCCCAGCTGCACATGGCTGCCCTCCACCTCATGATCGATGGACTTGCCCAGGTCATGGAGCAGGCCCGCCCGCTTGGCAAGGGCCACATCCACGCCCAGCTCCGATGCCATCAGGCCGGCGATATGGGCAACCTCAATGGAGTGATTCAGTACGTTCTGACCGTAGGAGGTACGGTACTTCTGACGGCCCAGAATCTTCACAAGCTCCGGGTTCAGATTGTGAACGCCGGTCTCATAGCAGGCCCGCTCGCCTTCCTCCCGGATGGTGCGGTCCACTTCCTTCCGGGCCTTCTCCACCATATCCTCGATACGGGTAGGATGGATCCGTCCGTCGGCAATGAGCTTCTCCAATGCCAGCCGGGCAATCTCCCGGCGGACGGGGTCAAAGCTGCTGACCGTAATGGCTTCCGGGGTGTCATCAATGATGAGATCCACACCGGTGACGGTTTCCAGCGTCCGGATATTCCGGCCCTCACGGCCAATGATCCGGCCCTTCATCTCGTCATTGGGCAGGGGGACCACGGAGACCGTGGTCTCCGCCGCATGGTCGGCAGCGCACCGCTGAATGGCGATGGCGATGATCTCCCGTGCCTTTTCCTCGGCCTCGTCCTTGAACTGCTGCTCGATCTCCTTGATCTTCATGGCAGAGTCGTGACGGACATCCTCCTCCACAGAGCGAAGCAGGAACTGCTTGGCTTCCTCCTGAGTAAGACCGGAAATCTTCTCCAGGGTGGTGAGCTGCTGCTTATGGGCCTCCTCGGCAGCCTCCTGGGTCTTGGCGGCGTCGGCAAGGCGGCGGCTCAGCTCCTCCTCCTTGCGCTCAAAGGCTTCGGTCTTCTTGTCCAGGGTTGCTTCCTTCTGCTCCAGGCGGCGCTCCTGCTTGGTCAGCTCCGCCCGACGGTCTTTGACTTCCTTTTCGAGATCTGTGCGAGATTTATGGATTTCGTCCTTGGCCTCCAGAAGCATTTCCTTCTTCCGGCTCTCGCCGTTGCGGATGGCTTCGTTAATCAGGCGGGTAGCCTCTGCCTCCGCGGAGCCGATTTCCCGTTCCGCAACCTTCTTGCGGTAGGCAAAGCCGACGGCACATCCGATGACGAGGCACACGGCAGCAGCCAGAACGATCATCAGATAATGATACCATTCCATAATTCTTCTGCACACCTCCTTCCTAAAAGATTGGCGCGGAGGGGTGCGCATTTGTCCCCATGTGAAATTTGACACAAAAACCAGCCGGGACACCCCCGGCGGCCAATATTTCAAAAAACGCAGCAAGGCGCAAAAACGCGCTCCCCGGCCCATACGCCGGTTATCAATGAAACTCTGCCGGGCACACCCCGGCCAGAGTACACAATACCACTCATATTGTACTTTCCTCTTAATAAAAAGTCAAGGGAATTTCCGTATTTTTGTTTGCCAGGGCAGGGAATTCAGCAGGCGGAGAAACCCCGCCGCCCGGTTCGGCAGCGGGGGAAACATCCTTTCCGAATATCGGTAC
>CAMEIK010000226.1 GCA_945918315.1 uncultured Clostridia bacterium | reverse complement strand
ACCAGCAGCACCGGGGCATCCACCAGCTTGGCAAGGCCCATATTCACGATGTCTTCCTGCTTCAGGTTGATTTCCGCCGGGCTTCCTGCGCCTTCGATGACGATGATGTCGTATTCGGAGGCCAGGCTGTTGTACGCTTCCAGAATGGCGGGGATGTATTCCGGCTTTCTGCGGTAATACTCCATGGCCCGCATATTTCCCTGAACCTGCCCAGCCACAATCACCTGACTGCCTACATCGGTGGTGGGCTTCAAAAGAATGGGATTCATCCGCACATCCGGTTCAATTCCGGCGGCTTCCGCCTGAACCACCTGAGCCCGGCCCATCTCGCCGCCGTCTTTGGTGATGAAGGAGTTCAGTGCCATGTTCTGGCTCTTGAAGGGCGCCACCCGATAGCCGTCCTGCCTGAGAATACGGCAGAGTCCGGCGCACACCAGGCTCTTTCCCGCATTGGACATGGTGCCCTGGATCATAATGTTCTTTGCCATACACACACCTCTTTCACTGCCTCAATCAGGCGTTCATTTTCCTCATGGAGCCGCACCGCGATCCGATACCATCCCACGCCAAGGCCATGGTAGTTGTGACAGCTGCGGATGGCGATTCCCTGCTCTCTTAACCGCCCATACAGGTCTTCTCTTCCGTGAAACAGAATGTAATTGGCGTGAGACGGACACACCCAAAAGCCCAGTTTTTCCAGTTCCTTTTGCAGCCATTGCCGCTCCTGAGGGATCAGCGCCCTGGTTTTTTGCAGGAAGCCCCGCTCCCCCAGCGCTGCCGCCCCCGCTGCCTGAGCCAGGGTGGACACATTCCAGGGCTGAACGGAATGGGACATTTTCTCAAGCAGCTCCGAATCGGAGCAGAGGCAGTACCCCAGCCGCACCCCCGCCATTCCGTAGCTCTTGGTAAACGCCTTCAGAATAAAAAGATTGGGATGCTCCCCCAGCCGGGCCTTCAGGCTCACCCCGTCATCGGACAAATCCAGAAAGCACTCGTCCACAAACAGGGCGGTTCCCTGCCTGTCACACAGGTTCAGGATCTTCTCCAGCAGCGGCAGACCAATCACCTGGCCGGTGGGGTTGTTGGGATTGCAGAGGAACAGCACATCCGGGCGGCTGCGCTCTAACGCCGGAAGAAAATCCTCTGTCAGAGAAAAATAATTCTCCTTTTTCAGGGGATACCGCTCCACCCGGCAGCCCACCCGTTCCAGTGCCAGGGAGTATTCCGAAAATGTGGGGGCCAGCTCCATGGCACGCCCAGGCCCCAGGGCTTCACAATAGGAATAGATCAGCTCCGCCGCGCCGCTGCCGCAGAGAATCCAGTCTTTGGGAACGGCTTCAAATTCCGAGACGGCCTTCACCAGCTCCCGGCAATAGGGGTCGGGGTACTGGTGTACCCGTGTTAAAACGGCGGACATGGCGTTAAGAACCGCCTGGGGCGTGCCGTATGGATTGGTATTCGCGGAGAAATCCAGCCGGATCTCCCCGTCATAAACGTCTCCCCCATGGGGATTTTTAGTATGATACAGCATAGTAAGTCCTCAAAGGATGATAATTCCTTTTGCAAACGCACAAAGCAGCAGGGTCAAAAGGGCGGTCAGATACATCAGCCGGCAGGTCAGCGGAATATCCCGGTGGGTGATCTCCCGATTCCCGTCGCCGATGTATTGCTTCCTGTGCAGCACGCCGTGATACCAGGCATCCCCAGCCAATCGAACCCCCAGGAGCCCGGCGCATACCGACTCGGTCTGGGCGGAGTTGGGGCTTGCGTGGTTGCGGCGATCCCGGCGGAAAATCCGCCAGCCGTTTTTCCCATCCAAGCCCAGAAGGAACCCCGCCGCGAGCATCAGCAGCGCCGACAGCCGGGAGGGGAGGAAATTCGCCGCATCGTCCATCTTCGCCGGAATCAACCCGATATTTTTGTAGGGCGGCTCCACATAGCCCAGCATGGAGTCCATGGTATTGACGGCCTTGTAGAGAAATCCCAGGGGTGCGCCGCCCAGCGCCAGAAAGAGCATGGGCGCAACCACCCCATCCGAGGTGTTTTCCGCCACGGTCTCCACAGCGGCCCGGGTCACCCCGGCGTCATCCAGCCGGGCGGTGTCCCTGCCCACGATCATGGAAACCGCGTGGCGGGATTCTTCCAGATCGCCGCTTTCCAGAGCCATATAAACTTTCATGGACTCGTCCTTCAGGGATTTGGTGGCCAATATCTGCCAGCACATGAGACTCTCCACCGTCAGCCGGAGCCAGGGACTTAGCCGATCGCAAAGAAACAGGATTCCGGCGGGAAGGGCTGTGCAGATAACCACCACCAGAACCCAGAGCACCCCGCCGGCGGCAATTTCCCCTCCGTCGGTTTTGGGGAACATTCGCCGCAGTCCCTTTTCCAAAAAGGAGATCAGTTTCCCGATTCCCACTACCGGGTGGGGGATGCTGTGGGGATCCCCCATCAGCAGATCGATGCCAAAACCAATCAAAAGGGCATATAGAGACCATTTCACGCCCGGTCACCTCCTGAGTGCAAGGTGAAAATATAAATGGGGTTCTGTCCCGTCATCAGGTGATACGCTCCCGCTTTCCGATCCCTTGCGACGCTCATGCTGACCACTTCCGTTTCGGTAAACGGAAACACCTTCATGCAGTCTGTGAGTTCTGCAATGGATTCCAAAGATATTGCGGTGGCAACAATCCGGGCATGGGGATTTTTCTCCAATATGAGGGTCAGAATGTGCCGCAGATTGCCGCCGCTGCCGCCGATAAACACATGGGTGGGAGCCGGCAGCGCCTGGCAGGCTTCCGGCGCAAGTCCCGGAACAACCGTCAGGTTTTCGGCGGAAAGGGCCTTTCTGTTTTCCTCCAGCAGCTTCAGCGCGGTGTCCTTCCGCTCAATGGCATA
>CAMEIK010000225.1 GCA_945918315.1 uncultured Clostridia bacterium | reverse complement strand
CAAAAAAATCCGCCAGGCGGTAACGCCTGACGGATTATTTGTTTGCGGGGGGAAGCACCGTTCCCTCCCGCTCCACTGCGCGTATATTTTTCTCTGCCTTCTGCCGGGGGATCATCAGCTCGTGGCCACAGCCCAGGCAGTGCAGGCGAAAATCCGCACCGGTGCGAAGCACCTTCCAACGCTTTTCTCCGCAGGGATGGGCTTTCTTCATGGTAAGAATGTCATTTACACGGATGTCCATAGGCACTTCCTTTCCGCAAGGTCATTTCCCCTTGACCGCTTCCCAATACTGCTTTGCCGCCTGCTCCAGCTTGTTGGCGCCGTATTCATAATAATGAGCACCAACCAGCTCATCGGGCAAATATTGCTGCTTGACCCAATGGTTGGGAAACTCATGGGGATACAGATATCCCTGCTCCCGTTCCATGGTATAGGTGTCCGCATGGACATTCTGAAGATGTCGGGGGAAAGTAACACCCTTTCCCCTGCGCACATCCTCCGCCGCGGCATCATAAGCAAGATACGCCGAGTTGGATTTGGGAGATGTGGCCATCAGAATCGCCGCGTCCGCCAGAGGGATCCTGGCCTCAGGCATGCCCAGCATCAGGGCCATATCCACGCAGGATTTGACCGTGGGAAGAATCTGCGGATAGGCTAGTCCCACATCCTCCCCCGCAATGACCATAAGACGGCGGCAGGCAGATTGCAGCTGTCCGGCTTCCAGCAGCCTTGCCAGGTAGTGAGCCGCGGCATCCGGGTCCGAACCACGAATGGACTTCTGCAGAGCGGAAAGAAGGTCATAGTAATTATCCCCGTCCCGGTCTGCCCGAAGGGCGCTTTTCTGGGTGACGGATCTGGCATCGGCCAGGGTCAGCGGAAGGCTGTCCCCCTCCGGAATCCCGGCGGAAAAAAGCACCTCCACCGCGTTCAGAGCCTTCCGGATATCACCGCCGCAGCCCTGGGCAATGTACTCCAGCGCCCCTTCTTCCGGGCAGGCATGAAGCCCCATCCGCTGCTCCAGATAGGAAACCGCCCGCTTTACCGCTTTCAGCGCGGCAGCGGCATCGATCTGCTTGAACTCGAATACGGTGGACCGACTGAGAATGGCATTGAACACATAGAAATAGGGGTTTTCCGTGGTGGAAGCGATCAGCGTAATTTTTCCGTTTTCGATATACTCCAAAAGGGACTGCTGTTGTTTTTTGTTAAAGGACTGAATTTCGTCCAGATAGAGGAGCACCCCATTGGGCGCCATCATGGTGTCCAGCTGGGATACAATCTCCCGGATGTCCGCCGTGGAGGCTGTTGTGGCGTTCAGCTTATAGAGGGTCCGGTTGGTCTGCTCGGCAATGATGTTGGCTACCGTGGTTTTTCCGGTGCCGCTGGGGCCGTAGAAAACCATATTGGGAATCTTTCCGGATTCAATCAGGCGGCGGAGCACCGCGCCCTTGCCCAGAATATGTTCCTGTCCGTATACCTCGTCCAGGGTTTTGGGCCGCAGAATTTCCGCCAGAGGCCGGTACATCCGTACACCTTCTTTCAAACAATCATTTCTCAGAAACGCGTTTCTTAAAACGTTGCCACATCCGGATCGGCAGGCTCCGCTCCCCGCTGCACCTTTATGGCAGTCAGTACAGGGCCAATTTCCCCTTTATACAGAGGATGCTTCTCCGCTGTGATCTTCGCAGTAACAAGGACCCACTCTTTGGGCGATAAAGACTGGGCGGCGGCATACCGGCAGGGAATACCGCAGAACTGAATGTCCGCCTCGCAGCAGGTCATGACAAAACGGCCAGGGGCAAACATTCCCTCTTTCTGCCGGCGAAGCATGGCAACCTGGCCCTTGAAGCAAACGGATTTGCCGTCATATTTCCCCGGCTCCTCGGTCACATCCCGATACCACAGCGCGTAGTCCTCGTCGCTCACCTGGATCACCGGAGCGTTGATGTCGAAAGGCAGAGGGTCTTCAATCTCGTCAAAAGAGGTGGATCCATCGGTATAATCATAGAGAATATCCACCCTGCGGTTGGCAGCCCGGGCAAGCTTATGGAAGGGCATCACATCTTCTCCCGGGGTCAGCCGGTTGAAAACCACCATCTGGGCGCCCACCAGCTTGTCCATAACCAGATTCCGCATATTGGCATTGTAGGCCATGATGGTGGTAGAATCGGCAAACATAACCTCCTGGGCAACAACCCATTCCTCGGGAAAACGCATATACAGGTCTCCCACCTGCTGCATACCGTTCAGCTCCGCAACAATCCGCTGGGCCTTATATTTTTTTTGCAGAGCGGACAGTTCCTTGGCAGTCACCGTCTGCTGGTCCAGCACCTCCAGGTACACGTTCTTGCCGGGGTAGGTGGAAAGATCGTATTCTTCCTCCCCTTCCTCAAAAATCAGGACCAGGGTCCGCTCTCCGGCGTTAAAGCGGGGATCTTCCAAAGTCTCCTGGATAAACTTGGTCTTTCCGGAGTCCAGGAATCCGGTAAAGGAATAGACAGGGATCTGAATCATACATCACACCCCAAACAGCTTCGCAATACCCTGTTCGTCCAGCTTGGACCCGATGACACAGAGCTTGCCGGTAACATCGGCAGGGCCGGTGCGGATATTGTGCTCCTCCGGCACAAAGTCAAAGTGAATCCAGGTGCCGTCGTCGGCAGGGAGGATACCCTTGGCCCGGAGAATCACGCCGTATTCCCCGGAATCCAGCGCCTTCAGGGCAGCCTGGATAGCAGAGGGAGTAAACTTTCTTGCCGTCTCAACGCCCCAGGAGGTGAAGACCTCGTCGGCATGATGATGGTGATGATGATGTCCCTCCTCACCGTCATGATGATGGCAGCAGCACTTTCCATCCTCATGATGGTGGTGATGCTCGTGCTCCTCATCCTCATGGTGATGATGG
>CAMEIK010000224.1 GCA_945918315.1 uncultured Clostridia bacterium | reverse complement strand
AGGCCCAGTACTACGCCAAAGAGGCCTGACGGGCCCCGGTTCCCGGAAGAGATTCCACAATTGTCCATTATCCATTGTCCATTGAATTTCCTTTTCCCTCCCGTTGCTTTTTCCCCGAAACGTGGTATACTGATTTCACAATTCCAAAGAAAGGAAGATGTAAATACATGGGTTTTTCCGAATTTTTGAATTCCCGGCGGGCCCCGGCCAGGGAGCTCGTGGCCCTGCTCCGGGACCGCTTTGACTACGTCAGCGTCCTGGGCGCGGACGTGAAGGCCAAGGCCGTCCAGGTGACCCGGAATACCGCCAACATCAGCACGGGCCGTGACACGGAATGCGGCTTCGTGGTGAAGATGGTCAGCGGCAATGTCTTCTACGAATACTCCCTGGACGACATCAACGGGGACATTCCGGCTCTGGCGGAGAAAATCGCCCAGGGCTTCCGGCTCAGCGCGGCCCTTCAGGGCAATACCATCGACCCCGTCCATCTCAGCGACGAGCCAATGGTCCAGTCCTTCGCCCGGCCCCACGACCTGGCGGACTGGACGGACCAGCAGCTGCTTTCCTTCTGCAAGGAGCAGTGCGCCGCCCTGCTGGCAAAGGATGGGCACCTTCTCAACGCCGTGGTCAGTGTAAGCTCCGTGGAGACCTCCAAGCTCTTTATCACCGGGAACCGGGAGCTGGACCAGAACTACGCCTGGGTCAACGGTGTCCTCGCCGGTGTCTACCGGGACAACGACAAGGTGGTGCAGGCCTATGAAATCTCCGCCCATCCCAGCATCCGGGAGGTTCTGGAGGAGCTGCCTACCCGGACGGAGAAGCTTCTGAAAAAGGCCCATATGCTGACCCTGGCAAAGCCCATTACCCCCGGCGTCTACGATGTGATCACGGATCCCTCCATCACGGGCCTCATCGCCCACGAGGCCTTCGGTCATGGCGTGGAGATGGACCAGTTCGTCAAGGACCGGGCCCTTGCCAGGCAGTATGTGGGCAAGTACGTGGCCAGCCCCATCTGCAATATGCGTGACGGCGCGGCGGCAACTCTCAGCGCGGCCTCCTACTTCTTTGACGACGACGGGGTACTGGCCGGCGATACCCAAATTATCAAGGACGGCATTCTCCTCACCGGCATCTCCGACCTGGCCTCGGCCACCCAGCTTGGCACCGCTCCCACCGGCAACGGCCGCCGCCAGTCCTCCCGCCGGAAGGCCTATTCCCGGATGACCAACACCTTCTTCGAGCCCGGGTCTTCCAAGCTGGAGGATATGATCGCCTCCATCGACCACGGGTATATGCTTTTCGAGACCAACAACGGCATGGAGGACCCGAAAAACTGGGCCATCCAGTGCGTTGCCCAGTACGGCATCGAGATCGTGGGCGGCAAGCTGACGGACAATTACGTCTCTCCCGTGGTTATGAGCGGCTATGTACCGGATCTGCTGAAGTCCATCTCCATGGTCTCCGACGATTTCAGCTGCATCGGCGCGGGTATGTGCGGCAAGGGCTATAAGGAATGGGTCCGGGTCAGCGACGGCGGCCCGGCATTGAAAGCGAGGGTGAAGCTGGGATGAAACAAATCATCGAAGCCTTAAGCGCCGACCCCCGGGTCAGCGACTACAAGATCAACATGCATCAGAAGGAGAGCTACGAGCTGTTCTTCGTCAAGGGGAAGCTGGAGACCCTGCGCCGCACGGACACCTGCGACCGGGAGGTTACGGTCTATGTGGACCACGACGGCTTCAAGGGTGACGCCCAGTTCTTCGTCTACCCCTCCACCACCGCCGGGCAGCTGACCCGGCTGATCGGAGAAGCGGTGGACAAGGCCAGTCTTCTGGAAAACCAGAGCTACACCCTGCCCGACAAGGACACCGGGGACTATGTGGTTGCCAGCAACTTCGCGGAGCTTTCCTTCCCGGACCTGGCCGCCGCGGTGACCCAGGCGGTGTTTTCCGCCAATGACATCCCCGGCACCGCTCTGAACGCTGTGGAAATTTTCCTGAATAAGCACACGGAAACCGTCCGCAACAGCCGGGGCCTTCAGAAACGCCAGCAGCGTTATGACGCCATGGTGGAGGCCATCCCCACCTACAACGGGGAAAAGCAGAGCGTGGAGCTCTATGAGCAGTACAATTTCAGTACCCTGGACGAAGCCGCCATCCGCCGGGAGATTGGGGAAAAGCTGGCCCAGGTCAAGGCACGGTACGAGGCCGTGACCCCGGATTTCCCCCTGGAGGGTCCCTGCGTCCTTCACGCCCAGGAGCTGGCCAGTCTCTTCGGCAGCATTGCCCAGGACCTGAATTACGGCTCGGTATACGCCCACACCAACCTCTTCAAAAAAGGTGACGCCATCCAGAAGTCCCTGTCCGGGGACCCCATCGGCATCACCATGGCAGCCGAAGCCCCGGGCAGTGTCCGCAGCGCGAAATTTGACGCCGACGGCCTGTCCCTGGGCTCCATCCGGCTGGTGGAGGGCGGCAAGGCGGTGAACTACTACGGTTCCAACCGCTTCGGCCAGTACCTGGGGGAGGTCCCCACCGGCAGCCTTCCCTGCTGTCTGGCAGACCCGGGCACCGGGAAAACCCCGGAGGGAAATTGGCTGGAGGTGCTGTCCATGTCCGGCCTGCAGGTGGACTTCTACAACGACTACATTGGCGGCGAAGTCCGGCTTGCCTGCTACCACACCGGCGGCAAGGAAATCCCGGTCACCGGTATCTCCATCAGCGGCAAGCTGAGCCAGGTTCTCGGAAGCATCCGCCTGTCCCCGGAGGTCACCACCCACAACGGCTACCACGGCCCCGAAAGGGCCATCCTCAGCGATATGAAGATCTTCTGAGGTCCTGACCCAGCAGGGCGGAGAACTGGAATTTAATTGACAATGGACAATGGACAATTAAGGAATCCCTTCGGGATG
>CAMEIK010000223.1 GCA_945918315.1 uncultured Clostridia bacterium | reverse complement strand
TTGTCAGTGTGCTTACTAAAGCATCTAAAACTCTTTTTATTCCCAGTCAAAGCCCCGGAAAACCGGGACGCCGGTATAGCGGCCCGCCTGCTGCCGGCCCCGGAGGACTTCCAGCGTTGCCCGGGCCATTGCCTCCTGCTCGCACTCCCCGGGGTAGACAGAAATCGGGGCAATCCAGCCGCAGCGGGCTTCCACGCCTTGGGCAATGTCCGGATAGCGCATCAGACCGCCGGTAAGCAGAATACCGTCTACCCTGCCCTCCAGCACTGCCGCCATGCTGCCGATGGATTTGCAGAGCTGGTAGATCATGGCGTTCCAGATCGTTTCGGCTTTCCGGTCTCCGGCCTCCACCAAAGCGTGGACCTTGGCCGCGTCGGAGGTGCCGAAGTGGCTTACAAAGCCCCCGGACCGGGACAGCATGGCCCGCATCTGCTGGGTGGTGTGGCCCTCCTCCAGGTATTGCAGCACCTCCATCACCGGGATGGAACCCAGCCGGGTGGGGGTAAAGGGGCCGTCACCGCCGGCCCCCTCCGTGCTGTCCACCATGCGGCCCCCTTTATGGGCGGTGATGGTAATCCCGCCGTCCACATGGCAGACAATCAGATTCAGATCCTCATACCGTTTCCCCAGCTTTCCCGCGTGGATGGTTGCAATTCCCTTCTGGTTCAGTACATGGGTCTGGGCCCGGCGGTAGAGTCCCGCGATGCCGGTCAGGCGGGCATAGTCCCACAGCTCGTCCACGTTGGTGGGGTTTACAGTATAAGCGGGCTTTGCGTACTCGGTTCCCAGCGCGTAGGCCAGCATGACCCCCAGCTTTGCCGGGTGGTCGCTGCCGCCCTTATCCGCGGCGGTGTCCAGAACCAGCTGTTCGCTGATCTCCATAACGCCGGATTTCTGGGAAAAGGCGCAGCCGCCCCTGCCCACAAATACATCCATATCGGCCGGTGTCATACCGTGGGACCGGAGGAAATCCAGGATCACCTGCTTGCGCATGGGCAGCTGGTCATTGGTGGTGGGATATTGCATCAGCTCCGGAGCGTCGTGGAAAATGCTCTCGGTATACACATTTTGTTCGTCCGCAAAGTAACTGACCTTGGTGGAGGTGGAACCGGGGTTGATAATCAGCATTTTGACAGGGGTATGCATGGCGATAACCTTCTTTATGGAATCCGGCGGGAGCCTTGGGGAGCTCTGAAATCGTATCGCGCTGACAGCGATTCCCCATTGGGCAGCATCCGCGCCGTTTCTCCTGTTTTTTGTTTCCTATCATATCACCTTTTGCCGCAAAAAGAAAGAGGGCATTCCAGCGAGATTATTGCGCCAGGCTGAATGGATGCATACAGTAAAACGATAAATTGGAATTTGCCCGCATTCAGCATTGCGATTGACTGTGGGATGGAGTACAATAGGGGCATCCCGATTTCTCCGCCGGTATGCCATCGGGTGAGCCGGCAGGACAGAATCCGACACGGACAAAGTGCCCGAAAAAAATCTGAAAGAAGCGGAATCCATGAACTCTCAAAAGCGCGCGCTGGTTTCCGGCGCCATGGCCTTTATCACCCTGATGGGCATTGTCAGCCTGTTCTCCGATATGACCCACGAGGGGGCCCGGAGCGTACTGGGGGAATACCTGAACCTTGCCGGCGCGTCGGCAGCAACCATCGGGTTTGTCTCCGGCGTGGGGGAGCTGTGCGGCTATTCCCTGCGGCTCCTGTCGGGCTTTCTTGCGGATAAGACGAAAAAATACTGGACGCTGGTGATTGTGGGCTACTCTCTTCAGGTCCTTGCCATCCCGGCGCTGGCCCTGATCCCGGAAAACGGTTGGGTCTTGGCCTGCGGTCTGGTGATTCTGGAACGAGTGGGCAAGGCCATCAAGAAGCCGGCAAAGAATACCCTGGTCAGCTTCGCCGCCAGCGAGGTCGGCATCGGAAAGGGCTTTGCCTATCAGGAATTTCTCGACCAGTTGGGAGCCTTCCTTGGCCCGGTGATGCTGTTCGCCGTCAGTCTCATCAAAGGCACCGGCAACCTGTTTTCTACCTACCGGGTCTGCTTCGCGTTTCTGGGCATTCCGGCGATGATCACCATTACACTGGTGGTGTTCTCCAAAATCAAATATCCGAACCCGGAGATGTTTGAGAAAGCCCAGGAGGAGCGCCGGGAGTTTCACTTCCAGAAGTCCTTCGCGCTCTACATGGCGGCAATCTGCTGCTATGCCTTCGGCTTTGCGGACTTTACCATGATTACCCTCCACGCCGCCAAGACCGCCGCGTTTCCCGCAGTATCCCTGAGCCTGCTGTACGCACTGGCAATGGCGGTGGATGCCTTTGCCGCCCTGTTCTTCGGCTGGCTGTTTGATAAGATTGGGCTGAAGGCCATGGTTTTGGCAACCCTGTGCAGCACCTTCTTTTCCTGCTTCATATTCCTGACGGGGAGCCCGGTGTGCATGATCGTCGGAATTATCCTTTGGGGCATCGGCATGGGCGCGGAGGACAGCATCATGAAGGCCGCCGTCAGCCAGATCATTCCCAAATCCATGCGCAGCTCCGGCTTCGGCATTTTTGAAACCGGCTTTGGCATCGCCTGGTTCCTGGGCAGCTGGCTGCTGGGCGCGCTGTACGATTTTAATCCGGTGTACTTGGTCATCGTGTCCATGCTGGCCCAGATTCTGGCCGTTGTCTTCTACCTGGCCTGCATCCGCCGCAGAGCAAAGGAAGTCTGAACAACCAAAACCCGGGTCCCGCTCCGGTCAAAAAATCGGGCCGGATTCGGTTCAGGGAGCTTTATGGGACCTTTTGTATTGTAGAATGTATATATCGAAACCCAGTAAACCGAAAAATTGGAATTTGCCCGCAGGGCGGACAGCCAAGCCGTGACGAGCCCAGCCTGTCATCGTTCCGCCTTTGGGTACCGCTCG
>CAMEIK010000222.1 GCA_945918315.1 uncultured Clostridia bacterium | reverse complement strand
GGGCCGCGTTCAGGAACAGCGCGATGCAGTTCAGCCCCAGAGCCAGAGGGAGATACCAGTTGGCTTCCCCCTCCGGAATGACGGTAAATATGGACTGCACCAGGAAAAAGACCGCCCCCAGTTCCAGCAGGAGCGTCAACACATGCAGCCAGGTCGCTTTTTTCCAGAATGCCAGCACAAACAGCAGCACTGCCGCGTCCGCATACAGGCCATACAGGATGTGGGTGGTCCGGAGGCTCCACGGGAAGGACAGCTCCGGGTGTCCCAGCGCAAAGACGACAAACCCGATGGCGGCAGCTGTCAGCACACATGCCGGGATTAAAAATCGTTTCTTCATCGTGTTTTTCCTTTCGCTTCTCCGGTCATACAACCTCCGCTGGAATCAGCGGCACAAGGGTTCATTTCTCCCGGTCTTCGCTCTTTCCCTCTTTTTTGATACAGCTTCCAATCGCAAGCCCGAGGAGCATACCCAAGGTGATACCGATGCCGGTGTTGTTATCAATGGCGGTGCCGATGGCTGTGCCAAAGCACATCCCCAGGCACATCCCCTCTGTTCCGTAATTATCGTCCTGTTTTTCTTTCTTCTTCCCCGCGCTTCTTGCGGCAAACACCGCCAGAAGCAATCCTATGGCGACCCACGGCAGCGCCGCCCGAAGAAAAGCAAATACATCATGTATAATCAGAATCGCTCCTTCCTTATCGTTTCAGGAAGCTGCCCTTTTCCTGAAGCAGCAGTCCATAGCTGTGGTCATACTTTTCCGCAAAGTAGAAATCGGCGCACCGGGTCAGCGGGCAATACACGATGCTCCACATGGTCTTTTCGTAGCTGCCCTCTGTCTGCGGATAGTTCTTCTGTGCCACGGATTCCAGCAGATCCCGGACTCCCTTTTCATCGGCAGGTCCGGTGTGGGCGGAAAGGGTATCAAACCGGAGATGGGACTGCTCCGAGCCAACGCCCTGCTTGTCACAGTCTGCCAGATAGTGGTTTGTGACCACCTTTGTCTGCGTGACCAGCATTTCCCCATTCACATACTCTACCACGACACTCTTTCCGCTGGCATCCGCAATGGAGAGGTGATGCGCGGAACCAATGGAGGAATTCATGTCATACTGCTCCAGCAGCGCGATGGCCTCGTCTACATCCGCTGCCCGATCCAGCAGCAGCCGAATGGCGGTGGTCGTCGTCAGGTCGGGTTTATCGGTATTTTGATGGGTCTCCTCCTTGTCACCGGCCATCAGGTCGGCCACCACAAGTCCCTTCTCGTTCATGCCGTCCAGAGGGACATAGATGGCGGCCAAAGTCTGGATCCTGGCCATCATGGAGCCGTCGGGGACGTAATCCCCTCCAAAGCCCAGAAAGTCCAGGCAGCAGGTGGAAACGGACTCATAGCCGTCTTTGGGTCTGGTATGAACAATCATGGACCGGCACTCTGCCCAGTCGTAATTGCGCCCGAAAAACACGGTGCCCTGTTCGTCCTGTGTGCAGATGGTGGAGCAGCCAAACTCCCCGGTCCGGACATTTCCTTCCATCTTGTAGAAGCCACGGGACAAAAAGGATGTCAGGAACCTTGCCACTTCGCTGTCACTGACAGCGCCGCCCTGGGCAAGGAAATCCGCAAAGCCGTAGTCTCCGCAATACTCCATGGCGTACAGGCCGTCCTCCAGCTTTTCAATGCTGTTCGCCGCTGTGATTATGCCGCCAAACAGCCACCAGCCGCCCACGGCAAGGAGAATCAGCAGTACGGCCGCGAACCCGCAGACCCACTTGAAAATGGTTTTATGATTCTTTTTCATATTCTGTTTCGGCCTCCTGATTCTCACATTCCTTTTTATCTTCTGCGATGCGGAAACTGTGAGCCGCGAAGAACAAACAGGCGGCAGCCGCAAGGAAGACGCCGCCGTAGGCAGGCTTTGCGCAAACAGCCATCAGAATACCCGAAAGGCTCATCAGCGCACCGGCACCGGTCAGAATACGGGAAGTAAAATGCGTATCTTTCATAGTCCACTCATTTCCTCCTAATAGGTAATCGGCGTCCGGAACAACGCGCTCAGGATACTGTCACCGACAAATACCAACAGCAATACCAGGCATGCAGTTCGAACGGTTCCAGACGGCAGCTTTTGGACGATCCGCGACCCCGCCGGTTCCAGCCAGTAGTGGAACACCAGTCCCATGATGGCAAAGCTGACCACGCTGCGAAAGCAGATAATTCCATCGATGTTCCAAAGCAAGCCCCGGTAGTCCCAGAGCCGCATTCCAAAGTACCGGATGCTGATATAGCCGATGATATACTCCACGATTCCCGCCACGATGGCGCAGAGGATAAACAGCAAAATCGGGTGCTTCTTCGCAGGCTTCAAAGCATAGATCCCCAACGCGCCGACGCCATAGATCGGAAGCCAGGGACCGTACAAAATGCCCCGGTTTCGCAGAATACCCTCCGTAATCCAGTAGAAAATTTCCTCATATACCCAGCCTGTGACGCAGCCGGTCAGGAAAACCAAAAACAAATAACACAGACGATGGATTGTCCGCATCTTTCTCTGGGCTGAAGTGCCTGTAATCATACGTAACATGCTCCTTTTATCTCTCAGTTTCTGATCTTGCTTTTCCACTCCTGCCGCTCTACTTTTCGCAGTTCTTTCCGCGCCAGTTTTTCGCACCGGGTCATCGGTTTCCGGGCAGAAGCGTGGTGGTGCTGCCGGCAAGCCCCACAGTCACCATGTCTGGGGCATTGGATACGCCTGCACGGACAGGGTTCCCGCCGTTCAAAATCCATCACTGCTTTGCCAGCATCGCTGCCCCTCCGCAGGCAAGGCCAAGGCCCAGCAGAATGACCGCGGTTTCTGCCTCCAGGCTTCCCAGGCAGGACAGCGCCACAACGGAAACGCCCATGGCCAGGGTCAAGGCTTTG
>CAMEIK010000221.1 GCA_945918315.1 uncultured Clostridia bacterium | reverse complement strand
AAAGCCAACCGGAAACGTCAAAATCAAAACCTGTCGGAAAGCCCTGGGTTTCCGACAGGTTTTGCAATTACGCTTGATGGATTTGGTCCAGAAGCGCTTCCAACTGGGAGAGGGCCTCAATTTCATAGTCCGGGAGAATGTCGGCCCTGCCGGGGGCGTGGGAAGGGTTGACCCAACAGGTTCTGATTCCGGCGTTCTTTCCTCCCAGAATATCGGAGGTCAGACTGTCACCCACAATCATTGCCTTCTTACGGTCAAAGCCGGGAATCCTGGCAAAGCAGGCGTCAAAATATTCCCGGGAGGGCTTGTTATACCCAATCTCCTGGGAGACAAAAACCTGCCGGAAATACCGGTACAGGTTGGCGCTGGTGAGCCGGCCCTTCTGCACCGAGGCCGTACCGTTGCTGGCAAGGTACAGCTCATATTTTTCGCTTAAGGAAGCAACGGCTTCCTCCGCTCCGGGGAGAAAATAATGGCCGATTGCCAGGTTTTTCTCGTATTCCCGGGCAACGGCTTCCGGGTCCACCGGGATGCCCATTTCCTGAAACAGCGCCTGGAACCGGCCAAGGAGGGTCTGCTCCCGGGTGATTTCCCTTCGCTCCAAGCGCTCCCAATGTTCTTTGTTAATGACATGATAGCGGTTCAGAACGGTTTCTGTGGGGTCTGCTCCGAAGGTGCGGAAGGTTTTCGCCAGGGCGATCCGCTCCGCCTTGTGAAAGTCCAGAATGGTGTCGTCCAGATCCAGAAAGAGAATCTCAATCATGTGGCTTCCCTCCGGGCGGTGATGGCGTTGGCGAGGGCGGCAAAGGCGGGGATGCCCAGGGTCTCTCCACGCACAGCGGGATCGAAGCCGCATTCGGCGATGACGCTTTCCGCGCCGGCTTTTCCCAGCTCCGGGAACCCGGCGGCAAGACCGTTGCTGAGCTTTTTCCGCCGCATGGCAAAGCTTGCCCGGACGGCACGGAAGAAGATTTCTTCATCCAGAATATTCCAGGGCCGTTCCTGCCGCACTTGTAAAGAAACGACAGCGGAGGTTACCTTGGGCTGGGGAAGGAAGCAGTTGGGCCCCACCTCGAACAGCAGCTCGGGAACGGCGTAATACTGGCAGAAGATGGAAAAGGCCCCGTAGTCCGCGGTGCCGGGGGCGGCAGCAATGCGCTGGGCAACCTCCTTTTGCACCATAACCATGACGCGATCAAAGCACTTCGCTTCCAGCAGCACCGTAAGGACGGGAGTGGTAATATAATAGGGGAGGTTGGCGCAGGCCATGGGCCGCAGCCCCGGGAATTTCTCCCGGACCAGGGCGGCTAAGTCCAGTTTCATGGCATCTCCCCAGACAAGCTCCAGGTTGGTAAATTCTCCCAGAGTTTTCTCCAGAATAGGCTCCAGCCGCCGGTCCAGCTCCACCGCACAGACCTTCCCGGCCCGCAGACAGAGCTGCTGGGTCAGAGAGCCGATGCCGGGGCCGATTTCCAGCACCCCCGCGCTTTCGTCAACCAGTGCCTCCTCGGCAATGGACCGGGGCACCCAGGAGGCCACCAGGAAATTCTGCCCTTTGGCCTTGGAGAAGCGGAAGCCATGCTGTTCCAGCAGCGGCTTCATCACCTGAATATCGCACACATCAATCATGGTTTCACCTCAAAAAAACAGCGCCTTTTCCGGCGGGATCCTTTCCCTTATCCTACCAGAAAAAAGGCGCTTTTGCAATCGGTATTTTCGTCTCAATCAGCCCAGGAAGTAGACGGTGCACTCTCTGCGGCCGAACTGAATGCATTGGTCATAGGTGGGCAGGTACAGATCCACCCGGCTGCCCTTGATATCTCCGCCGCAGTCCTCTGCCTCGGACACGCCGTAAACATAGCTTCCGTCGCTGGCGACAATAAACATCCGGGTCCCGTAGGGGATGAATCTTGGGTCGACGGCAACGGTGCCCACATGGACGGTGGTTTCGGTGAAGGTCAGCATGCCGCACCCGGCATCGGTGTGGGTGTAGGCGGTGGCCTGCACCTGGGTGGTGTCGTAGTATGTTAGAATTTCGCCTGTGGAGAGGGTGATGATCCCGTCTCCAATAACCGGTGCCCCCTGGGCCTTCGGCACTTCCCCGGTCCCCACGGCAATAATCTGTGTCACCGGGGCAGTCGTGACGGTCTCGGACAGGGTAATCCGTTTCTGCTCCGACCCGTTGACGTAGGTCACCTCGGAGGTTCGGAGCAATTCCCCGTCGGAGCCGGCGGCCAGCACCTTCTCGGTCCCTTTTGGAAGGGAGGAGGATTGGCAGCGGATGGTCTCATGGGGGACGGTAACGGAATAGGTCTGGGTCTGGGTGAGAATGTGGTCGATGCTCAGAACCATTCCGTCCCAGGTGGGGGTGTCCGGAGACAGGGACAGGCAATCGTCGTCACCTGGGGTAAGCCCCAGACGGGAAAGAAGTGCGCCGACGGTCTCTCCGGGGGAGAAAACACGCTGTGTCTGCCCGTACACACGCAGGGTAATGGTCTGGCCCCGGCGGACGGTGATGGAGGCGCTGTCGGCCCCTATTTGGGCAGTGAAGGTGTCCGCGTCACACAGGTTCACCCCCGCTTCGTTCAGAATCGCGGCAGGGTCCGTAGCGAAGGTGGTGTGGGTAATTACCCGGTCACCATCTGTGATAATGTAGGTGGTGGCAAAAACCACCTGGCACAAAAGCGCCAGCAAAATGGTGAGGGGGACGCATACCGCCAGCAGGCGCGGCAGGAAGATCTTTCTGTCTGTGTTGGTTCGGAAAAACCAGAGCATAGTAAGAAACTCCTTTGCAGCGGTTTTTTGGATGCGGGGCAAAAATAACAAAAAGTAACAAATTGAATTTATGTATAGCGGTGATGGCAATATTATAACAAAAATGAATAAAAAGTCAATAATAAATTTAAAAAACTATAAAA
>CAMEIK010000220.1 GCA_945918315.1 uncultured Clostridia bacterium | reverse complement strand
CCGCTGTGCCGATTCAATTTTAGCCGATGGTAAAGCCGAAGTCAATGTTCTTTTCCGCAAGGCGGTACTTTTCCGGCAGCTCCGGGCCGCAGGAGTTTGAGCCAAGGCCGGAGTTCTTGTAGTCCACCCGGACATGGGTCCGCCCATCGGGCAGCAGCTCGTCAACATGCTTTGCCTTTGTCAGGGCCCGGGCGCTGTATTGGGACACGTTGATTTCAAAGTCCTTATCCGCCTCAAACCGGAGGCCCCCCAGCTCCAGCCACTTGCAGCCGGTGTGGTTGCCGTGCTCCTGGGGCAGGATGTAGGGCCAGTATTCCTCCGAGGCCCGGCTTTCAAAAATGCCGGTGGTGACATGCAGGTTCATGTCCCGGTAGTTTTCCCCGGGGCCCATGCCGTAATACCGGAAGGCGGCATCCTCTTCGGGAAGCACAAACTCCATGCCCAGCCGCTGGAGCCACACGCAGTTCTCCCGGACCGTTCCCCGGAGAGCCACATGGAGCCGGCCGCCGTCCCGGGGGGTAAACGCCAGAGTGTAGCGCAGGAAGGGCATTCTTCCCACACCCGCCGCCGCGGCCTCCACCAGGACGGAATTTCCCTCCCGGGTGACGGAGCGGATATTATGGAAGGTTCTGTCCAGATTTTCCGACTGCCAGGCATCGTTTGTATGGATCCACCGGGAGGAAAGGTTCCGCTCGTTGTCCACGGGAGCCCGCCAGGCGGTGAGCTCCATAGGCCCGGCAAGCAGCTCCTTTTCCCCCACAAGGACGGAGGTGAGTTTCCCGAAATCCTTGGAAATCGTGTAGACCCGGTCCCCGGTGCGCAGGAAGAAGCTGTGGGCATCCTCGGTGATGGCGGTATGGTCGCTTCCCGCCTCCCCGGCCGCTTTCACGGCCACGGGCAGGGGCAGCTCCGTCATGGCCACCTCCCGGCCCGCCCCGTCCATCATGCGGCAGACGGCGAAGGCTCCCAGGGAGCAGCCCTCCGGCAGCGCCACCGGCAGGAATCCTGTCTGCCTGGGGGCCAGGTCCAGACGGTACTCCAAGGTTTCCCGGCTCACACCATCCACATTCACCTGAACCGTCAGGCGGTAATCCCCCAGGCTGGTAAAGTCAAAGAGGTTCGTCACGGCGATTTTGTCCCCCTCCAGCCGGAAGCGGACATTCTGATAGGCGTACTTGGCATTCAGGGAGCCTGCCTTGAACCTCCGGTCATGGGTCACCAGGCCGTCGGCGCAGAAGTTGCCGTCGTCGGTCAGCTCCCCGAAGTCTCCGCCGTATTGGGGAACACCGTCCACCAGCACGGTATGGTCCGCCCACTCCCAGATGCAGCCGCCGATGAGCTTGGGGCAGTTGTATATCAGCTCCCAGTAGTCCTTCACGTCGCCGGGACCGTTGCCCATGGCGTGGCTGTACTCGCAGAAGAAATAGGTCTGCTTTGCCTCGGGATTCGCGGCATACTTTGCCACGGATTCATAGGAGGGGTACATTTCCGAGTGGAGGTCCGGCCAGCGGCGGTCCGGCTTTTCGGTGCCGTCGGCATAGCGGGTGGCGTCCTCGCAGTGGACAAGACGCCGCTTGTCCGTATCGTGGAGCCAGCCGATCATCTCCCGGTTATTTTCGCAGAAGCCGCTTTCGTTGCCCGTGGACCAGGAGAAGATGCAGGGGTGGTTTTTGTCCCGGTGGTAGGCCCGCTGGATTCTGTCCATATAGGCAGGCAGCCAGGCCGCCTGGTTTCCGATCCACTGGGGATTCTTTTCGGTATCATAGCCCGGGCCGGGGGTAAACCGGGTGGTAAAGCCGTGGGTCTCAATATCCGTTTCCAGCACCACATAGAAGCCCATCCGGTCGCAGAGCTCCAGGAACTTGGGGCTGGGAGGATAGTGGGAGGTACGGACGCAGTTGATATTCAGCTCCTTCATCCGGGCCAGGTCCTGCCGCAGTTCCTCCTCCGTCATGGCGTAGCCGTTTACCGGGTGGGTATCGTGGTGGTTGACGCCCTTGAGCTTCACCTCCACCCCGTTGACGGTAAAGGCGGCGCGTTCATTGATGGCATAGGTGACAAAGCCCACCGCCTGGCGGATGATTTCGCCCCTGTTTTCAAAAATCAGCGTGTACAGCCGGGGCTGCTCCGCGTTCCAGAGAACCGGATTTTCCACGGTGAATGTCAGGGCGTTTTCTCCGGTCTTCCGGTCCAGCAGCCGGTCCTCCGGGTCGTAGAGAGAAACCTGCGCCTGCCCCTCCATGGCAACGTGGATACTATTTCCCTGGGTCCTTATGTCAATGTCCCGGATATGGCCCTGGGGCCGGGACAGGAGGTACACATCCCGGAAGATGCCGTTCAACCGGAAGAAGTCCTGGTCTTCCAGATAGCTGCCGGAGCACCACTTGCGCACCCTGGCGGTGACGGTGTTCTCCCCGGCCCTTACCAGGTCCGTGATGTCAAACTCCGCCTGCAGGTGGCTTCCCTGGGAGTAGCCGGCATAGGCCCCGTTGATGTACAGCTCCAGGCAGGAGGACACCCCCTCGAACACAAGGTAGTGGCGGCGGGCCGTATCGGAGACGGAAAAGGTTCTTTCGTAGACCCCCATGGGGTTTTCGGCAGGCACATAGGGCGGGTCCACCGGGTAGGGGTAGACCACGTTGGTATAGCCGGGCTTTTCGTAGCCCCGGCACTGCCAGCAGGAGGGTACATCGATTTGTCCCGTGGCCGCGGGGGTCTCGTCAACGTCCCGGGCATAGAACCGGAAGTCCCAGATACCGTTGAGGCTTACCATGGCCCCCGGGTTTTCGGGGATGTAATAGGCCCGCTGCCGCAGGCGGTTTTCCTGAATGTGCCGCAGATCTTCGTAGTGTCGCATAGCATATCCTCCCTTTGGGGGTGTAGTCTTTTCGGCAGGAAGATAAATGGGAATTTAATTGACAATTGACAAT
>CAMEIK010000219.1 GCA_945918315.1 uncultured Clostridia bacterium | reverse complement strand
GGCTACCGGATGCGCTTCGGCCTTGTAAGCGTTGACCGCGCCACCATGGAGCGCAAGCCCAAGGAAAGCCTGTATCATCTGGGCAGGCTGTAATTTCAGAAAGGATGGAATGCAATGGAAATCAACAGCTATGAAAAAGAGCATAATACCCGTCTGAGAATGCTGGCTCCGGAATGCACCGTTCTGCTCAAAAAAAACGGGGACTTCCCCCTCCCCACAGCAGGGAAAATCGCGCTTTACGGAAGCGGCGCCCGGCTGACGATCAAGGGCGGCACCGGCTCCGGTGATGTGAACTCCCGTTATTTTGTAACTGTGGAGCAGGGGCTGAAAGAAGCCGGTTTCACCGTGACCAGCCATAAATGGCTGGATGCTTATGATGCCGTCCGCGCCCAGGCAAAGAAAGCCTTCATTGCGGAAATCAACGCAATCGCCAAACGGAATAAAACCATGCCCATTCTGGAGAGCATGGGGCGTGTCATGGCAGAGCCTGACTATCAGCTTCCCCTGGATGCGCAGGGAGATACCGCAGTCTATGTGCTTGCCCGGAACTCCGGCGAGGGCAATGACCGCAAGCCGGAAGCCGGGGATGTCAAGCTGACGGAAACCGAGATCCGGGATATTCTGGAGTGCAGCCGCCGCTATAGCCGCTTCATGCTGGTGCTCAATGTGGGCGGCGTGGTGGATCTGACCCCTGTGAACCAGGTGCCCAATATCCTGATCCTGTCCCAGCTTGGTGTGGTGACCGGTGAGGTTCTTGCGGATATCCTCCTGGGCAAGGCCAATCCCTCAGGCAAGCTGACCACCACCTGGACGTCCTGGGAGGATTATTCCTCCATTGGCAATTTTGGGGATTCTGCGGATACCTATTACAAAGAAGGAATCTATGTGGGATACCGTTATTTTGACAGCATACAAAAGCCCGTACTGTATCCTTTCGGATTCGGTCTGTCTTATACGGAGTTCCAGTTGGGTACTGGCAGTGCCTCCCTTGACGGCACAAAGGTCACAATCTCCGTACCGGTAACGAATACCGGCAAGTATCCCGGCAAGGAAGTGGTTCAGGCCTATGTCTCCGTCCCCTGGGGCAAGCTGGATCAGCCCTATCAGACCTTGGCCGGGTTTGCCAAGACACGCACTCTGAATCCCGGCGAAACCGAAACCGTCAGCGTAAGTTTTGGCATGGAAACCATTGCTTCCTATGATTCCGAAACGGCACGTTATGTTCTGGAACAGGGCAGCTATATCCTCCGGGTTGGAAATTCCAGCCGGAATACCGCTGCCTGCGCAGTTGTCAGCGTGCGCGAAACCATTTTAGTCCGCCAGCTTACCAACATCGGCGGGAAGCCCGATTTTATCGACTGGAAGCCGGAGGGAAGGAAAGAAGATACAATTGCAGATATTCCCGTTTTGGAGTTCAGCGCGGATGCTGTCGCCGCTTTGCGCTGGCCGGAACCCCATACTGCCTCCGAGGCTGCTCAAAAGAAGGCCGCCTCTCTCTCTGACCGGGATCTGGTCCGGATGTGCCTGGGCTACTATAAGGAGGGCGCCAAGGGCTTTGCCAATGTGGTGGGCAATTCAGCTCCCCATGTGGCAGGCGGCGCCGGTGAGTCCACTGACAGCGTCGAGGGTGTTCCCTATCTGGTCATGGCCGACGGCCCTGCGGGTCTGCGTTTGGCTCAGCATTATACGAAGGATAAGAAGGGAATCCACACGCTTGGATTGGCACTTCCTGGTGGTATGGAGGATTTCCTGGGCACCATTCCCAAGCTGCTGATGAAGCTGGGGAGCCGTCCTCCTAAGGGCAAACAAGTTTACGACCAGTATTGCACCGCCATTCCCATCGGCACAGCCCTGGCTCAGAGCTGGAATAGGTCGCTTTGTGAAGTCTGCGGCGATATCGTCGGAAGGGAAATGGAGCTGTTCCATGTTGATCTCTGGCTGGCCCCTGCCTTCAACATCCATCGAAGTGTCCTCTGCGGAAGGAACTTTGAATACTGTTCTGAGGATCCGCTGGTCAGCGGCATGGTCAGTGCAGCCATTACTAGAGGCGTACAGAAGCACCCCGGCAAGGGCACCACCGTAAAGCACTTCTGCTGCAACAATCAGGAAACCGACCGGTATGTTTCCAACAGCCATGTCAGCGAGCGGGCTCTCCGGGAAATCTATGTCCGTGGCTTTGAAATCTGCATTCGGGAGAGCAATCCTTCCGCGCTGATGACCTCCTACAATCTCCTCAACGGCATCCACACCTCGGAGCGCAGCGATCTGATGAGAACACTTCTCCGGGAGGAGTGGGGCTATGATGGCCTGATCATGACTGACTGGGTAATCGGGGCCATGGGCTTCCAGGGCAAATACCGTATGGCAAAATCCGCCCCCACCATCGCCGCAGGCAATGATCTGTTCATGCCAGGCTGCGAGGATGACTATAACCTTGCCATGGCAGCGCTTAAGGGAGAAAATCAGGATTTTCGCCTGACCAGAGAAGAGGCGGAATACTGCGCCGCTCATGTGATCGATACCGCATGGCGGATGAAACGGTAGGCGACCTCTAAAAACTACTTTTTGCGGTTTTGACCGAGAGATTTTGGCGCAACAAAAGTTTTGAAAACTCCGGAATACTTGGTGTATTGCGGGATTTTCAGAACGCATTATTGGGGTAAAAGATCCGTCCAAAACTCAAAAGGGCAGTTTTTAGAGGTGCCCGTAAATAAAGGAGTGCATGCCCATGCAGAATGAATCCCTGTTCAGGGATAAGCCGGTATGGTCCGCCATCTTCTCCATGGCAATCCCATCGGTTTTTACCATTCTCGTTATGATTGTCTACAATATGGCCGATATGTTTTTTATCGGCCGTTTGGGAGATACCGCGCAGGTGGGTGCCATTTCCATCGTAGGGCCGGTTTTTTCTCTGCTTTCAGCTGTTTCCACCATGATCGGAG
>CAMEIK010000218.1 GCA_945918315.1 uncultured Clostridia bacterium | reverse complement strand
TTTTTTATTGTGGTCCCGCGTTGGGAAGGCTTTCGCCCCAATCCCGCGGGGGAGGCCCGATTTCGTTACGTTTCGCTCTGCTTCTGAAGATAATCGGAGGGGGAGCAGCCGTAGTATTTTTTAAACACCCGGGAGAAGTAAAGGGCATCCTTGAAGCCGCAGCTTTCCGCTACCTCGGCAATGGAATGCTCCGGGCCGCCCGCGGCGGTGAGCATGGACTTGGCTTTCTTCATACGAAGATTGGTCTGGTATTTCAGCGGGGTCAGGCCGATCTTTTCCTGGAACTGCTTGCGCAGATAGTCGTAATTGAAGGGCATCTGCCGGATGGCCTGATCCAGGGCGAAGGAGGGGTCGGCAAAATTCTGAATGATGAGGGAGCGGATCTCCTCCACCGGGCCGGAAAACTCCCGGTTATCCCGGAACAGGATCATATAGCTGGTGATGAGCTCACCCAGGGCCGCCAGCACCAGCTCCCGGCGCTTCAGGTCCGACAGGTGGTAGAACCGGGCCTGGGCAAAGGCAATGCCCATATGCCCCTGGGAGTCGTCATCCACCATGAAAGCGGTCTTGTAGGGAAAGGCGGGGGTGTCCATCGTCAGGTAAATATTGGTAAAGCCCTCGGAGCTGGAGTTGGTATGCATCTCCTTAGGGGGGATCGCCACGGCCTGTCCCTGCCGATAGTTCACGGTCAGGCCGCTTTCAAAGCGGAACGTACCATGCCCGCCGGTGCAGTATACCAGCTCCCAATCGTCATGGCAGTGCCAGCGCACGTCATAGGTTCGGGAAACTTCCCCCACAAAATGAATCGTATTCATCCTTGGTCTCCTCTTTGGTTTGGGGCGTGTTACGCGTTGTCGTAGGCCCGCTGCATGGCCTCCCGGCAGAACAGGGCGTTTTCTGGCGTGGTATTTTCCAGGGTGGCATAAATAAAGGGCTTTTCGGCTTTCAGGAAGGCCATGATCCGGGAGTAGTCCATTTCTCCCAGACCGGCGCCGGTTTCCCGGAGGACACCGGTTTCGTCCCGGCGGTAGTCCTTCAGATGGACCATGGCGATGTCCTTTCCCCAAAGCTCGATGGCCTCGGCAAAAACCTCGTCCTTCCGGTCCACATTGGTTTCGTCCAGCAGGTTTACAGGATCAAAAAGCACCTGCAGGTTGTGGCTGCCGATTTCATCCAGCACCGCCCGGCACCGCCGGGGGTTCCAGACGATGTGGCGGATCACCGGCTCGATGACCAGGGTGATGCCGTAGCTTTCCGCGCAGCGCACCACGGGCTTCAGATTCCGGATAAAGGCAGCCAGGGCCTGATCGCCCCGGCATTCCGGGCAGGTGCGGTACTCCGGATTGGGCGCGCCGGTTTCGGTGCCCACCATGCCGCAGCCCAGGTTCGCGGCGAAGCGGATGTGGGCGTAATATTTTTCCTGAATGGCGGCCAGGGCCGATGAATCCGGATGGGCAAGGTTCAGATAGTTTCCCAGTACCGCAATGTCCAGATCGTTCCGCTGGCACAGCCGCCGCAGCCAGCCGGCGTAGCCGGGGGTCAGGGCGGAGGGGGTACAGGGGATCTCCTTCAGGGATTTGCTCAGAGCAAGGTGGACGCAGGAGAAGCCTTTGTCACGGACCAGGGGGAGCAGCTGCTCGATGGGCAGCTTTTCACCGTCGTGCAGGCGCAGTCCCAGCTGAATCATGTTCGGACCTCCTCATTGCGGCGGGGGCGGACCCGGAAAAACGGCGGCCCCGGATTGTCGATAATTTTACAGATTCTATTATATATCCCCAGGGTTTGCCTTGTATATGGATAGAAACCAAATACACATGGACAAAACAGTACTGTTTCCCAACGGAGTTCGGGAACGTCTGGGGAAAAAGGAGGATTTTGTTTGCACAATTCGGATAAAAATCACGGACTCAGCTCCGGCTCCGGGGCTCCTCTCCCAGCCAGCCGGCAACTGCCCCGCGCAGCCCCTCCAGGTCCAGCACCCCCAGGGCGAAGCCTTTGCGCAGAAGCGCCTCCGGCAGGTACTCGTCGTACTTGTCAAAGAGGGGAGTTTCTCCCGGGTAGATCAGCTCCATGGGGTCAATGGGCTTCCGGATTTCCTCGGCCAGGACCCGGAAAAAGGTTTCCTCGTCTGCCTTCATGGTAAACTGCAGGTAGTAGGGCCGGGCGGAATCCAGATTCCGCAGCCCCAGCCTGTCCGCGCATTTGATTTTCAGGAACCGTTCCAGGGCGAGAAAGGCGTAGGTTCCCACCCAGGGAAGCAGGCACCACATATTGCCGCCCAGACAGATAAGGGGCTTTTCCGCCGCCCCGGAATGCGCCGCGGTAAACCGGGCCTGCTCCAGTCTTGCCACGGCATTTTTCATCAGGTAGGGATAGCTTCGGTCCTCCCGGAGAACCTGGCGCATTCTCCGGAGAATTTTTGTGTGCAGATCTCCGGGGCACTGGCCAAAGTAGGCGGGGATGCTGCCCTTGACCTGCTCACAGTAGACCTGGTGCCGCTTCACATCCACATCCAGCACCCGCCAGACATGGCCCGCGATGGCAATTTTCTCTCCCACGGGGGGCGGCAGCACCACGGTGCCCAGCTCCTGGGATTCACAGCGGACGGTGTATTCCTCGTTTTCCTGGAATACCCCGTAAAACTTGAAGGAATTCACCACCCGCTCTCCCGCCAGCCCTACGATGAGGCCGCCCTGCTCCGTCCTTTGGATATGGTCGGTTTCGATGAGGTGGCGCAGAAGGACCCGGTAGTCGTCCTTGGTAATCCGGTGAAAGTAGGTAAGCCGCAGCACCCGGTCGGCCAGGGCCCCGGGGGACAGCTCCCCGCAGGAGGCCAGGGTGGCCATGGTCTGGTGGTACAGAAGGCTGTAAGGGAGCCTTTCCAGCCTTGGCGGCTCCACCCACCGCTCCTCCAGGTACAGCTGCACCAGGGCGATGCCCTGCA
>CAMEIK010000217.1 GCA_945918315.1 uncultured Clostridia bacterium | reverse complement strand
GTCATAGAAGCGCATCAGCAGATTGATAAAGGTGGTCTTTCCGCAGCCCGTGGGGCCCACGATGGCCACCCGCTGGCCCGGGGCCACCGTCAGGGTAAAGTCCTCAATGAGGGGCTTGTCCTTCACATAGGAAAACCGCAGGTCCCGGATTTCCAGAGCGCCGGAAACGGTTTCCGGCTTTTTGGGTTCCTCCGGGTCCGGGGTACGGGCGGGGGTCTCGATCAGGTCGAAGACCCGCCCGGCGCAGGCCAGGGCATTCTGCAGCTCGGTAATGACACCGGAAATCTCGTTGAAGGGCTTGGTGTACTGGTTGGCGTAGTTCAGGAAGGTGGTCAGGCTGCCCACGGAGATTCCGCCGGAAATGGCGGCCAGGGCGCCGGTCAGAGCCACCCCCGCGTAGACCACGGAGTTGACAAACCGGGTGCAGGGATTGGTCAGAGAGGAAAAGAACACCGCCTGCAGGGAGCTTTTTTCCAGCCGGGCATTGACCTCGTCGAACTGCTCCATGCTCTGGGTTTCGTGGCAGAAGGCCCTGACCACCTTGAGAGCGCCGATGGTTTCGTTAATCAGGCCGGTCTGTTCCCCCCGGGTCCGGGTCTGCAGGTCGAACATGGAATAGGTTCTGCGGGCAATGAAGCTTGCCACCACCAGGGAAAGGGGCGTCACCAGCACCACCACAAGAGCGATACCGGCATGGATCCGGAGCATGAACAGGAGGGTGCCCAGAATGTTCATCACCCCGGTAAAGAGCTGGGTAAAGCCCATGAGCAGGCCGTCGGCAAAGGTGTCCACGTCGGAAACCACCCGGCTCACCAGGTCCCCCTGGGGATGGGCATCCAGATAGCTTAGCGGCAGAACCTGGATGTGGCGGAAGGCCTCGTCCCGGATGTCCCGGGTCACCCGGAAGGTAATCCGGTTGTTGATCTGCCGCATGAGCCACTGGCTGACCCCCGCCGCGGCGGCGCAGAGGGCAACCTTGCCCAGCAGCGCACCCATGGTTTCAAAATCCACCCGCCCCGCGTCCACAATACAGTCAATGGCCCTGCCCACGAGAATCGGGATATAGAGCATCATCACAACGGACACCGCCGCCAGGCCCAAGGAACCCATGAGGGCGGGCCAGTACCGTCTCACCGCCCGCAGGACCTTTGTGAGCACTTCTTTCTGCTTAGCCATGGTCCGCCTCCTTCGGAAACTGGGAATAGTAGACCTCCTGATAGACGGAGCAGTCCTTCAGAAGCTCCTCGTGGGTGCCGCTGCCCACAAGCTGTCCGTCGTCCAAAACCAGGATCTGATCGGCATACCGGACGGAGGCCGCCCGCTGGGAAACGATAAAGGTTGTGGGCGGGTTTTGAAGCTTCCGTATGGCAATCCGCAGGCTGGCATCGGTGGCGTAGTCCAACGCGGAGGCGCTGTCGTCGAGAATCAGGATCGCGGGTTTTCGCACCAGAGCCCGGGCAATGGTGAGCCGCTGGCGCTGACCGCCGGAAAGGTTCACGCCCCCCTGCTCCAGAGGAAAGTCCAGCATCCCGGGCTTGTCTCTTACCACATCCGCCGCCTGGGCGGTTTCCAGAGCCTGCCACAGGTCTTCCTCGGCAGCCTGCGGGTTCCCCCACAGCAGATTCTGGCGGATGGTGCCCTTAAACAGCTCCGCCTTCTGGGGCACCACGGCGATCCGCTGCCGCAGGGAATGGAGGTCGTAGTCGGCAGCGTTCACCCCGTCCAGCAGCACCCGGCCCTCCGCCGGGTCATAGAACCGGGGAATCAGATTCACAAGGGTGGTTTTGCCGGAGCCGGTGCCGCCGATGACCCCAATGCAGGCCCCAGGGTCCGCGGCAAAGGAGATATGCTCCAGAGAGGGCTCCCCCGCCCCGGCGTATTTTGCGGTCACGTCCCGGAATTCCACGGCCCCCCGGAGCCCTTCGGCGCCCCGGGTGCCGTTTTCCTGGTCATTTTCCAGCTCCAGCACCCTGGCGATCCGTCCGGCGCAGGCCGCCGCCTTGGTCATATTGATAATGAGGTCCGCCATTTTGATCAGCTCAACCAGAATCTGGGACATATAGTTGTACAGGGCAATGACCAGGCCCTGGGTGAGAATCCCACCGTCCACCTTCAGGGCCCCCACCCGCACAAGCAGGATAATGGCCAGGTTGATAATCACATAGGTAACGGGATTCATCAGGGCCGACACGCCGCCGGCGGAAAGCTGCCGGTTCATAAGCTCCCGGGTTTTCCCGGCAAAGCCCTCCACCTCCGCCTCCTCCTTGCAGAAGGCCCGCAGGACCCGGACACCGGTCAGATTCTGCCGGGTGGCGGAGGTCACCTGGTCCAGCGCCCCCTGAACCCGGCGGTACATGGGCATGGTGATGAGCATAACGCCGAATACCACAAGGCACAGCACCGGAATCACCCCGGCGAAAACCAGCGCCGCCTGGGCATCGATGGTAAAGGCCATAATCATGGCGCCGAACACCACAAAAGGCGACCGCAGCAGCAGCCGCAGGGTCAGATTCACGCCGCTCTGGACCTGATTGACATCGGAGGTCATCCGGGTCACCATAGTGGATGCCCCCAGGGTGTCCATCTGGCTGTAACTCAGGCCCAGAATCCGCTCCATAAGGGCATGGCGGAGCCTGGCAGAGAAGCCGGTTGCCGCCCGGGCGGCAAAATACTGGGCGGTGACGGCACACACAAGGCCCACAATGCCCAGCCCTATGAGCACCAGGCACATTCTTCCAATATAGCCCCGGTCGTCGCCTCCGATGCCCTGATCCACAATCCCCGCCACCACCAGGGGGATAAACAGCTCGAAGGTAGCCTCCAGGAGCTTAAACAGCGGCCCCAGGAAGCACTCCTTCCCGTAGCCGCGCAGATACCTAAGCAGTTTTTTCAAATCCATCACCCTTAAAGTCGATTCTCCCGGAAATTATACACCCTTTTCTCCCGAAACGCAACC
>CAMEIK010000216.1 GCA_945918315.1 uncultured Clostridia bacterium | reverse complement strand
GAATCCTCACAATCATTTTTATACACTTTTTTACGAAAGCGGTCCGCAATGTCCTGGGCCGCTTTTTTGCGCTTTTTGGAAGTTTTTCTTGCACTTTGTCCTGAAAAGTGGTATGCTAGGAGGAACGCATGATGCACGCTCTCAACGTTGTCCATGACCTCGTCTGGGGGGCTCCCGGCCTGGTTCTGATACTGGGAACAGGGATTTACCTGACTGTGATTACCGGCTTTGCCCAGGTACGGCTGTTTCCCGGGGCGGTGCGCCGCTTTGCGGAGATGTTTCGCCGAACGAAGGAGAAAAAGAAGGGAATATCTCCTTTTCAGGCGCTGTGTACCGCTCTGGCTGCCACGGTGGGCACCGGAAATCTGGTGGGTGTGGCGGGAGCCATTTGTCTGGGCGGTCCCGGGGCTGTTTTCTGGATGTGGGTCTGCGGCCTTCTGGGTATGGCGACAAAGTATTCGGAAGCCACGCTTGCCCTCCGGTACCGGGTCAGACAGGGGCGGGAATATGTGGGCGGTCCCATGTACATGATCCGGCAGGGCTTGGGGAAGCGATTGCATTTCCTTGGATGGTTATACAGCCTTCTCGGTGTCCTGGCGGCCTTTGGTGTGGGAAACGCCACCCAGATCAACGCTGTGGTGACCGGGGTGAACAATGTCCTGACCCGATTTGGCGGACAGGTTAGTACGAAGGGAAATCTGCTGATGGGACTGATTCTGGCGGCTGCCATCGGCGCCTCCCTGCTGGGTGGGGCGAAGCGGATCGGGCAGACGGCGGAAAGGCTGGTGCCTTTCGCGTCGGCGTGCTATCTTTTCCTGTGCCTTGCGGTGCTGGTGCTGCGTGCCGAGGCGGTGCCGGGAGCCTTCCGGGCCATAATCCGGGGGGCATTTTCTCCCCGTGCCGTTACCGGTGGTGCCATCGGCTCCGGGTTCCGGGCCCTCAGCGTGGGCTGCTCCCGGGGGGTATTTACCAACGAAGCAGGGATGGGAACGGCGTCCATTGCCCATTCCGGCGCGGAGGTTTCTCATCCCACAGAACAGGGGCTCATGGGGATTATGGAGGTGTTTCTGGACACCATCGTGATCTGTACCATGACGGCCCTGGCGATCCTGTGCAGCGGCGTGCCCATTCCCTACGGCATGGATGCCGGCGGGGATTTGACAACAGCGGCCTTTACCGCTGTCTGCGGGGACTGGGTGTCCCTTTTTCTGTCGGCGTTTCTTACCTGCTTTGCCTTTGCTACGGTGCTGGGCTGGGGGCTCTACGGCGCCCGGTGCGGAGAATATCTGCTTGGTCCCGGGACATGGAAAGGGTTTGCCGCTCTTCAGACGGCCGCCGTGGTGCTGGCAGCGGTCATGAAAACCCGGACCGTCTGGCTGCTTGCAGAGACTGTAAACGGTCTTATGGCAATTCCCAATCTCATCGCGCTGCTGATGCTCAGCCCGGAACTGAAGCGTCTTACGAAAGAATATATACATGGCGGCAAAGCCGCCAATGGAGGTACATATGCAAATATCCATCAATGCCAACCGATGCGAACCGTCTCCCATGCGGAAATTCCACCCTCTGGCGGTGGCCGCTGAAAAACAGGGAAAGAAAATTTACCATCTCAATATTGGTCAGCCGGATCTCGCTACTCCGCCTGCCTATTTTGAGGCCGTGCGGAGTTTTGACAAACGGACCCTGGCCTATGACGCTTCTCCCGGTAACCCGGGGCTCATTGAGGCGATCCGCCGGTACTATAAACGGCTGGATGTGGATCTGGATCCCAGAGATATTCTGGTTACCACCGGCGGCAGCGAAGCGCTGCTGCTGACCTGTCTGAGCATCCTGGACCCTTACACGGAGGTCATTATTCCCGAGCCCTATTACCCCAACTACACCACGTTTGTCCATGCTGCCGGCGGCGTTATCCGTGCCCTGCCCACCAATCCCTGGGAGGGCTACCGCTACGCCAAGCGGGAGCGGATCGAGAGCCTGATCACCAAGAATACCCGGGCCATCCTGATTACCAACCCCGGCAATCCCACGGGGGTTGTGCTGGATCAGGCGGAAATGCGGATGATCGCGGACATTGCCAAGGCCCATGATCTGTACCTTATCTGCGACGAGGTCTACCGGGAATTCTGCTACGACGAGAAGTTCGGCGTACCCACCATGGCAAGATTTGCCGATATCCATGAGAATCTTGTGATTGTGGACTCCGTGTCCAAGCGTTTCTCCGCCTGCGGCGCCCGGGTGGGCTGTGTGGTTACGAAGAATAAGGAGCTGCAGCAGGCGATTCTGAAATTCTGTCAGTCCCGTCTGTCCGTGGCCACCATCGACCAGGTGGGGGCCGAGGCGTTGTACTCCGTGGACCCGGAGTTTTTCCGCCGGAGCAAGGAGGAGTATCGGGTTCGCCGGGACACGCTGATTTCCGGCCTGCGGAAGATTCCCGGGCTGGTGGTTGAGGAGCCTATGGGCGCGTTCTATGTGATGGCAAGCCTTCCCGTGGATGACGCGGACAAGTTCCAGCACTGGCTGCTGGAAAGCTTTGAGGATAACGGCGACACGGTGATGTTCGCTCCCGGCGCGCCTTTCTACGAAACTCCCGGTAAGGGAATCAACGAGGTGCGGATCGCCTATGTGCTGAACAGAGAGGACCTGAGCCGGGCAATCGAGGTTCTGGCCAGGGGCATTGCCCGGTATCAGCGGGAGGTCATGGGCGTCAGCCCCAAGGCTCTGGGCTGATTTTCCGGAAAGCGGCCTGTTTCGGCAGCCAATACGGGAATTGAGAGATTTCCGCTCTGTTCCCGGCGGACGGTTTTGGGACAAGGTGCCGACGGTTTGACCTTTTTCCTGAACAGAAAATGTGTATACTGATGCTACTTATCCGAAAGGGGAGAGGCAGTATGCGCAAAAGATGGATTTGGGTGCTGTACGGGGTTGCTCTTGTACTGGCGTTGACTCTGAGCTTCCGCAG
>CAMEIK010000215.1 GCA_945918315.1 uncultured Clostridia bacterium | reverse complement strand
AAACTGGATTTTGCGGGATAAGGAGACCGGACCATGGAAAAACAGTATGATGCCTTCCTTTTTGACCTGTACGGCACGCTGGTGGATATTCACACCGATGAAGAAAAGGAAGCGCTGTGGCAGGCCTGTGCCCGGGAACTGAAGGACCGGGGGGTCATTGCCCACCCGGAGCAGCTTCGGGAACAGTATACCCAGGGAGTCCGGGAGCTGGAAGCCCGGGACCGCCTGGCCCGGGGCCCAGGCGCGGAAATCGACCTGGAACCGGTGTTCCGCGGGATGCTGGAAGCGGGAGGGAGCCCCGCGTCCGCCGACCAGGTCCGGGCCTTTGCCGCGTTCTTCCGGATGGCGTCCCTGGAAAAGCTACGGCTGTTCCCCGGGGCGGCGGAGCTTCTCAGAGCCATCCGCCGGGCGGGAAAGCAGGCCTATCTTCTGTCCAACGCCCAGTCCCTCTTTACCCGCCCGGAGCTTGACAGGCTTGGCCTGACGGCGCTGTTTGACGGAATTCTCCTGTCCTCCGAGGTGGGCTATCAGAAGCCGGCCCCTCAATTTTACCGGGCCATGCTGGAACAATACAGCCTGGACCCCGCCCGCACTGTGATGATCGGCAACGACGATGAGGCCGACTGCCGGGGCGCCGCGGCGGTGGGACTGGACAGCTGCTATGTGGCAACCGAGCAGTCCCCGGCTCTGACCCGGCCGCTGCCGGAAAACTGCAGGGTATTGCGTGTCATTGCCGATGCCATGGACCTGGTCTGAAAGGAGTAAGGAAATGAAAATCACCATCCAGAAAGAAACCGTAGCCCCTATGACCGCCTGGCTGAAAGCGGCCAGGGACCGGGGTCTGCGGGACGAAAAGGCTCTGCGGGAAATCCTTTCCATGCCGGACTACGGCGTGGAATTTCAGCGCTACGGAGATCCGGGGCTGCCGGTGTGCGGCATCAACTTTGAGGAAGCCGTGGACTTTTTCCTCCATTTTGATGAAAAGGACTTTGAAAACCAGAGGCTTGCCTACAAGAAAGAGTCCTTTCTGGCCTTCTACAACGACCTGGATAACCGCCTGAAGAAGATGGAAATGCTGGACAGCATTACGGCGGAGGATCTGAAGCTGGTGGAGCGGCTGCTGGAAAACGGGCTGCCGGATTCCTTCGTGGCGGAAATGGACCGGTTTACGGTGCTTCTGACGGTGTCCATCGGCAATTCCATGGGCTGGCCCTATGGGGAATACATTCATTTTGACGTTGCCAACCTGGATGTCCTGGGGGACAAGGAGACGTTTCTCCATGTTCTGGCCCACGAGCTCCACCACATCGCCTTCTCCAGCCTGGTGCCGGAGGAAATGTCCCCCCGGCAGTATTTCTTCGTGAATTTCGCCTTTGAGGGGCTGGCGGTCCATTTCTGCAACAACGCCTTTACCCCCGGCAAGCCCGCCAAGTACCCCGGGCCCACCCTGGGCATGGACGAAGAAAGCTGGGAGTTTTACCGGCAGCAGCATGAAGCGCTGCTGGAAAAAGCCCTGGCCGACGGGGAAAGGGCGAAGGACATGACCATGGAGCAGGTGGCCGGGCTGGTAAGCGCCTATGAGCAGTTCACATTTACTTCCCTGAAAACCGGAGAAACCCGAAAGGTGGCCCAGTACCCCACCTATTATCTTGGGTGCTGTCTCTGGGGCCGGATTGACCTGGCCCTAGGCAAGCAGCGGCTTTTCGAAGCCCTTTCAAGCTACGATGGCTTCCTGGATGCCTGGAAGGAGACGGAAGCCCGGGCCGGGCAATGAGATATGGAAAAAACCACGCGCCGGGCGCAGGGTATTTTGAGACCGTCGAAAGCCTCGCAGAGTGTGCCGCCCACAGGCGGCAAAGAAATTGGAATTATTTTCTGCCGGGGCGTGTACCTGGCAGAAAATACCGGTTCTATAATAAATGTTGGGGCCAGGCTCATCGCCTGACCCCAACATTTATTATAGAACCTTTTTTTATCCGGGTATTTCTGCGCCAGAAGCCGGACGGTGAGGGCGGAAATGGACGTTTTTCCCATGCCGCCCTTGCCCACCAGCGCGATTACGATGGTATTTTTCATCTTGTTTTTCCTGCCTGTAAAGCAAAGGCCCCAAAAATGGGGCCTTGCAGAAGCGTGTCATATAATGGTGATATCTTTGATATTTACTTCGTTTCCCGTCAGCAGCCAGGTTTTATCACTGCCGCAGTGGGGGCAGATCTTTCCCTGGGGTACCGTGTCATAATCCCTGCCGCAGCCGTCACAGTGGGTAACGGCATGGATCTGCTCCACAATCAGCTCACAGCCCTCCAGAAGCGGAACCCGCTTACAGTTCCAATTCCACACGTCGATCAGATAGTCCGGGATGATGGTGGAAACTTCACCAATCTCCAGCGTGACCGCGTGAACCCGCTGCGCCTTGTTTTCTTCGGCCACCTTTACCACGCTGTCGGCAATGTGAAACACAACACCAAGCTCGTGCATGGCTCAGTCCTTCTTCTTGAAGATGCCGGAGATGTCCTCGCCCAGCCGCTTGACGGCCATGGAGGCAACCACCTTGATCTTGTCCTCGGCCCGGCGCATATCGGTGCACTCGGGGTGATCCCGCTTCAGGTGGATGGCATCAAACATACACTTGGTGGTGCAGACACCGCAGCCAATGCACTTGTTGGGGTCAACCCAGCTTGCGCCGCAGCCCAGACAGCGGGCGGTTTCGATCTTCACCTGCTCCTCGGTAAGGGTCAGATGGGCGTCCCGGAAGGAGTGGGGATCGATGGCCTTGTCCATACCGGCCTCCTGACGGCCCGCGTGGTCATAGCAGTCGATGTAGATATCGTCCTTGTCCAGCATGATGAAGTCCCGGCGGTTACGGCCGATCTTCATATCCGCGCCCTTGTGGACATAGCGGTGCAGGGATTCAGCGGCACACTTGCCTTCCTCAATGGCATCAATGACGAACTTGGGACCGTGGTACACATCGC
>CAMEIK010000214.1 GCA_945918315.1 uncultured Clostridia bacterium | reverse complement strand
CAATTGACAGTTGACAATTATTGTGTCCCTGCGGGACGATTTTGATTGTTTTCAGATATATTTTGTCTTTTTAAAATCATCCCGAAGGGATTCCTTAATTGTCCATTGTCCATTGTCAATTGTCAATTCGGCGAAGCCGCCAAATTCCAATTTATCAAACCCTAGAGCGATACCGAGCGGCGCAGGGCAGAAACGACTACACATATCTTGCGCACGACTTGGCTGCCCGCTCTGCGGGCAAATTCCAATTTCGCGTATTACCGTGCATTGGAATACTCGTTTGAGATACGCAGCGATACCGTTTCCGGCGAAAGGCCCGGAAGACAAGGAGAACAACCATGCCGACGCAAATCGCGATGGAAGAATATGCTGCCGCGCTGCGGCAGGGCCTGAAAGAAAAAGCAGAGCTGGAAGCGGCGGGGAAAAGAACCAACCCGGAGGTTTTGGATGAGCTCCTTCCTGATGTGGCAACCGAAATGACCCGGGACCTGGGGCTCGTAGAGATTCCCGCGGACCGGATTATCGGCACCAAATCGGCAGGCCGGATCACGGCCTTTACCCCGCAGTTTCGTCCCCTGCTGGAAGCCAATTCCGAATTTGCTTCCAAGTGGATCAGCCTGTGCGATGCCCACCTGGGCAGCACCGGCATTCGGGACCCCATTTTCTGCTATGAGTATCTGGGAAATTTCTATGTCCAGGAGGGAAATAAGCGGGTAAGCGTTCTGCGCCACTTTGGGGCAACCCGGATTCCCGCAACCGTGCGCCGGATCCTGCCCGCCCCCAGCGACGACCCCAGAGTGCAGGCCTATTATGAATTTCTGGAATTTTTCAAAACGACCAAGCTCTATACCGTTCAGTACCGCCGCCCGGCGGACTACGCAAAGCTTTTATCCTATCTGGGAAAAAAGCCGGGGGAACCCTGGACAGAAAGGGAGATCCGGACCTTCAAGGCCTATTTCCAGTATTTTCAGGATGCCTTCCAGGCTATCAATACCCGGGGGGAGGATGTGCTGCCGGAGGAAGCGCTGCTGCACTGGCTCCAGCTGTACCCCTACGCCGACCTGGGGAAGCTTTCCGCTCCGGAGCTGAAGAAAACCCTGGCCTCTGTTTGGGAGGATGTGCTTTCCTCCACCCGGCCGGACACCGTAAGGGTGCAGACCCGGGTCGCCCCGGAGAAGCGGGGCATTCTTGACCGGATCATTTCCCCCAGTTTGGAGCATCTGAACGTTGCCTTCATTCATCAGCTCACACCTGCCACCAGCGGCTGGGCTCTGGGACACGAGCAGGGAGCGGAGTATCTGAAAGAATCTCTGGGGGACCGGGTCACGGTCCGCAGCTATTACGGTGCCAACACAACGGAGGATGCCCTCTACGCCATTAAGGAGGCGGTGCAGGATGGGGCCCATGTGGTGTTTACCACGGCGCCGCCCCTGCGCAGGGCAACGCTGAAGGCTGCCGCGGAGTACCCCAGGGTCCATTTTCTGAACTGCTCTGTGGACCAGCCCTATTCCAGCATCCGCAGCTACTATGGCCGGGTGTATGAGGGGAAGTTTATTACCGGCGCCATTGCCGGTGCCATGGCCCAGGATGACCGGATCGGCTATCTTGCTTCCTATCCTATTTATGGCGTGCCCGCTTCCATCAACGCCTTTGCCCTGGGTGCCCAGCTGACCAATCCCCGGGCGCAGATCGAGCTGCGGTGGAGCTGCGTCAAGGGCAATCACCAGGCGGATCTGTTTGCTGACGGAATCCGGGTGATCTCCAACCGGGACACACCGGTTCAGTCCGGAATGTACCTGGACTTCTGCAGCTACGGCACCTACCTGCTCAATGACATTGGGGGGCTGATTCCGCTGGCCTCTCCCGTATGGGTCTGGGGGAAATTCTATGAGGCGGTGGCAAAGAAGCTTCTTTCGGGTGACTGGAAAAACGAAAAGACCCAGCCGAAGAACTACTGGCTGGGGATGGACAGCGGCGTCATCGACCTGAACCTGTCGGAAAAGCTTCCCGAGGGGGTCAGGACCATGGCGAGGATTCTGAAAAAAGACCTGGCGACCAGAACGCTGGACCCCTTCTTCCGGAAGATAACCGCCCAGGACGGCACCGTCAAAAATGACGGCAGCCGGAGCTTACCTCCGGACGAGATCCTCCACATGGACTGGCTTTGCAGCAACGTAATTGGCTCCATTCCCACAGTTGGGGAGCTTCTGCCCATGTCGATACCCATGGTGCGGGAGCTGGGGATTCACAGACAGACAATCCCCATGGAAAAGGAGGGGCCTATCCATGAAGATATTGATCGTATCCGATGAGGAGTGCCCGGCGCTGTGGGATTACTATGTTCCGGGGCGGCTCAGCGGATATGACCTGATTCTCTCCTGCGGCGACCTGAAAGCGGAATACCTGATGTTTCTTGTAACCATGGCCCGGTGTCCGGTGTTTTATGTCCGGGGCAACCACGACAGCCACTATGACCGGACACCGCCCGAGGGCTGCGACTGCATCGACGGCGGAATTCTGGAATACAACGGCTACCGGTTCCTGGGCCTGGGTGGCTGCCGCCGCTACCATCCGGGAAAGGACCAGTACAGCGAAAAGGAAATGCGCCGGCGGATCCGACGCCTGGGCTGGAAGCTCCGGCGGTATGGAGCCGACGTCGTGGTGACTCATGCCCCGCCCAGAGGGCTGGGGGACCAGGAGGATCCGGCCCACATAGGCTTCGAGGCCTTCCGGGAGCTTCTGGACCGTCATCACCCCGGATGGCTGCTGCATGGACATATCCACCTGCGCTACGACCAGAAAGAGCGCGTGCGGGAGTATCAGGGAACTACCTTGGTGAACGCCTGCGAGCGCTACGTTCTGGAGCTTCCCGATCGGGAGGTGGACCCGGAAAAACGGGGAAAGCTGATCTGGCGGGCAAAACCCAAAAAGCAGGAAGAATGAGGGCTTCGCCGAATTGACAGTTGACAGTTGACA
>CAMEIK010000213.1 GCA_945918315.1 uncultured Clostridia bacterium | reverse complement strand
TGGACATGGTCAGGGCCTCCACCTGGTCGTGGGTGACGTAGATGATGGTGGTGCCCAGCTCCTTGTGGATGCGCTGGAGCTCGGAACGCATGTCGATACGAAGCCGGGCATCCAGGTTGGAAAGGGGCTCGTCGAGAAGCAGCAGCTTGGGGTTGGAGGCCACGGCACGGGCAATGGCCACACGCTGCTGCTGGCCGCCGGACAGCTCGTTGGGATAACGGTCGATGTATTCCTCGATCCGCATCATCCGCAGAGCCTCATGCAGGCGCTTTTCAATCTCGTCCTTGGGAAGCTTCTGGATCTTCAGGCCGAAGGAGATGTTCTCCCGGACGGTCATGTGGGGCCACAGGGCGTAGGACTGGAACACCAGGTTGAGGCCACGCTTGCTGGGCTCCGCGTAATAGGCGTTGGCGGCGTTAATCATTTCCACACCGTCAATGGTCATGGTGCCGTTCTGGGGGCGCTCCAGGCCGGAGACCACACGCAGCGTGGTGGTCTTGCCGCAGCCGGAGGGTCCCAGCAGGGTCATGAAATCTCCGTCCTCGATGGTCAGGTTGATGTCCCGCAGGACGTGGTTGTCACCGTAGAATTTATCAATATGCTTCAGTTCAATGCGGCTCATTTTGTTTCTCCCTTCCTTTCAAACTTACCATGCCTTGCCAATATCGGCGCCGAACCGGTTGGCGATGATGTAGCACACCAGAATGAACAGCAGCACGCACACGGAGATGGCGTCGGACATCTGGGCGTAGCCGTCCTGAGAATAGGTAAATGCCAGATAGGAAAGCGTGGTCGTCCGCTTATCCATCATCATAATGATCAGGTCCAGCTCCTTGGCCACACTGATGAAGGTCAGCATGAAGCCGGAAATGAAACCGTTCTTCGCCAGCGGCATGACGATCTTGCCCATCCGCTGCCAGAAGTTAGCGCCGTTGATATCCGCGGCCTCCTCCAGCTCGGTGGAGATCTGCATCATGTTGGCTGTGCCGGACTTACTGGCGAAGGGGAAGTGCTTGACGATACTGGTCAAAACAATCAGGGTAAAGGTGCCGTACAGGGTGGGGATGATACCGCCCAGCAGAGGACGGCTGAACATGGCGATGTACATAGCCGAGAACGCCACACCGCTCATCAGGTAGGGAACGAAGACCAGCTGGTCGGTGAGGTTTCCGTACCACTTGCCGCGGCCTCTGGTCACCACGTAGCCCAGGAACTGGCCGCACAGAGCGGTGAGGATGGAGGTGATCACGGTAAGGCGGATGGTGTTGTAGAAGGCCCGGCCGAACTCGGGATTGCGCAGGATGCCGTCATAGTTGATGTAAACAGGGGCGTTGTCGGTGGTACCGATCCAGTAGTACAGCGTCAGGTTGTCGGCGCCGTAGCCGCCGCCGGTAGTGACCTGGAAGGTCTCCATCAGCAGGACGAACATGGGGGCTACCATAGCAAAGAACAGGAACAGCACGATGAAAATCATGAGCGGCACCTTGGCGCTGCCCAGCTTCATCTCGTTGGAACGGCCGCCCTTGCCGCCGATGGTGGCGTAGCTCTTGCGGACGCCAACCAGGCGCTGGTTGGCGAAGATGATGAAGGCTGCCAGACAGATCAGCACGATACTCATGGCGTAGCCCACGCTCTGGGGGCCGCCGTTGATGAACTGCTTCATCTTGGTCGCCAGGGTGAAATAGCCGATCCGGGTGCCCAGGTTTGCCGCCACGCCGTAGGTGCCGATGGACTTACTCAGGGTCATGACCACAGCGGACAGGATGCTGGGAAGCACCAGGGGCAGAGTAATGGACTTGAGGATCTGCACCTTGCTCGCGCCGCAGATCTCACCCATTTCCTCCAGCTCGGAGTTGATGGAGCGAAGAGCCGAGGAGACCTGAATGTAGGAGAAAGCGTAGTAATGCAGGGACATACAAAGGACGATGGCGATGGGGCCGTAGGCCAGCCAGTCGGGAATCGGGAGGCCCATGCCGGCCAGGAAACCCAGAGAACCGGAGGTCTTGTTCCGGAAGATGGCCAGCCAGCACATGGATTTGCACCAGGAGGGGATCATGTAGGGAATGACCACCAGCATGCCGATGAGCTTCTTGCCGGGAAGGTCGCTGCGGACGATCAGCCAGGCCAGAATCGCGCCCAGTGGCACGGAAACCAGAACCGTAAACAATCCGCAGATAAGAGAATTCTTCAGCGGCCCCCACAGGGTTGCTCCGGAAAGCTTACCTACAAGAAGGTACTTCCAATAGTAGAGGGTGAAACTGCCGATCTGGGCATTGGGATCCGTCCTGCGGATGCGGGACAGCTCTGCCTTGGCCGCGGTGAAGGTGGATGCCACCATCTGCAGCAGCGGGATCATAATCAGACAGAACAGAATCACCAGGGTCACTGCCACAATCATATTGAACGGATTCTTGACAACATTCAGAAATTCGTTCTTCAGACGGGTCTTTGTCAGTGGATGTTGCACTTTTCGCTTTTTCACTTTCTTACTCCTTCCTGCTTATGTGCCGCCTGCCGCCTTCCGTACCGGTCAGGGACGCGGCCGCGGTATTCCTGCACACGGTTTACGCATACGTTTCCGTACTTTGAAAACCTTTAACTTTATTTTAGTAAGGCAAATGGTTTTTGTCAATCCTTTTTGTACCACCGACATCGAAATTCAACAAAATCACCTGTTTACCACCAATCATTTAGGGTATATTGCACAATAAAATTCTCCGTAATTTCACCGGATTTCTTCTGGGTTTTTTACGGAATCTGTTATCGACAACGTTTGCGCTTGCAGAAAAGGATGTCCGGCAGAAAAAAGCACCCCCTCCGGACGGTTCCCGGCATGGACGGAAGGTTTTTACGCTTCATTCAGCGCATAAAACCGCAGGGCCCACGGCTTGTCAGCGGCGACTGGCCGCCAAAATCCCTTTTTTACTGTTTCAATGCACCTGCCAGCATTTTCCATTATACAACAGAAATGGTAAATCTGAAATTCGTAATCTGTAAA
>CAMEIK010000212.1 GCA_945918315.1 uncultured Clostridia bacterium | reverse complement strand
TGGATGAACCGGCGGTAGCAGTCCCAGGCCCAGCGGGGGTTGCCGGACTTGGCGGACAGAACCTCAACCACATCCTCGTTCAGGCCCAGGTTCAGGATGGTGTCCATCATGCCGGGCATGGAGGCACGGGCGCCGGAACGGACGGAGACCAGGAGGGGATTTTCCTTATCGCCGAACTTCTTGCCGGTGATTTTCTCCATCTTCTCAACATATTCCATGATCTCGGCCTGGATTTCGGGATTGATGGTCCGGCCGTCCTCATAGTACTTGGTGCAGGCTTCGGTGGAAATAGTAAAGCCCTGGGGAACAGGCAGACCAATGTTGGTCATTTCAGCCAGATTGGCACCCTTACCGCCCAGGAGCTCCCGCATCTTACCGTTGCCTTCGGTGAACAGATAGACATACTTGTGAGACATTAAGATACCCCTTTCATACGATTCAAATTCGCTTTAATGGTTGCATTTTTCTATTCAGACTTCAGCGCCCAAACAGTATACCATGTTTTCCCGGAAAAAGCAATTATTTTTTCCAAATTCTTTTGAAAACGGAAAAGTTTATTGTGAATACCCCATAATTATTTCCGGATATTTCCCGGAAATAATCCATTTCCGTTTGCGCCCCGTTTCCGTCGAAAAAGAAAGCTTCCCCCGGGCCAGGCAGGGAAAGCTTCCTTTTATTCTGGAGTCCGCCTCAGGCAAAGAACAGAAGGCTCACCCAGGTGACCACATTTTCCCCGTACTGGAATTCCAGACCGAATTTTTCCAGCAGCGGGATGACGTTGATTCCCTGGCTTTCCACGCAGGGGTGCATAGCCCCCGGCATCCGGCAGGGCAGGCCGTCTAAGTAGGCGCACCGGGAGCAGATGGTGCAGGCCTCGGTGGAAAGGATAAAAGGCCGGACCCCCAGCTCCCGCATTTCATCCCGGACCCGGTTGGTCAGCTTCTCATGGGCCGGGCGGGTGGCCAGAGTTTCCTCAATATTGCTGATGTCCGATACCTCCGTGATGGTTGCCACCATCAGGCACTCCGGGTAGCTCAGGCACTTCTTTTTGCATTCGGCCACCGACCCCACGGCGGGAGGGCAGGCCCAGGTGGTGCCGTACATGGGGCACTCATGCTCGCAGACCCACCGTACCCGGTCGGTAAATTCCAGCTCCTTAGGATCAAAAAACCCGTAGCAGTACAGGGGAAGCTCCGAAAGCCTTGCTTCCAGCGCCGCTTTGTCCATACTCTCTCCTCCTATTTTCTGTGTCCTGCCAGGAAGTCTCCCAGCTCCGCCATAGCCCCGGCCAGCACCTCCGGCTCCGGGAGCATCACAATCCGGAACCGCAGGTCCTCGTGCCAGTCGAAGCCCCGGCCCGGGATGATCAGAATTTTCTTCTCATGGAGGAACCGGAGGGCAAACTGCTGGTCCGATTCAAAATCGTACATTCGGGTATCGATACCCGGGAAGAGATAAAAGCAGGCCCGGTTGGGATGGAACGTAACCCCGGGAATATTCCTCAGGCCCTCCACCGTTGCCCTGCGCTGCTCATAGAGCCGCCCACCAGGCCGCAGCATGGCTTCCGTGCTGGCGCTGTCTGCCAGAGCCGCCGGAATCACCAGCTGGGTCAGGGCGTTGCCGCACAGCCGCATGGCCGCAAGCTGCATCACGCCCTCCCGGATTTCCGCCAGGGCCCCGGCAGGCCCGGAGAACACCATCCAGCCGCAGCGGAAGCCGCAGATAATATGGGACTTGGAAAGGCCGTTGAAGGTCACGCAGGGTACATCGGGCATCAGGGCCGCCACGGACTCCATGGGCAGGCCGTCCATCACAAGACGGTCATAGATCTCGTCCGCCAGCAGCACAAGACCGTGCCTGCGGGCAATCTGCCCGATGGAAAGGAGCACCTCCCGGCTGTATACCGCGCCGGTGGGGTTATTGGGGTTAATGACCAGCACCGCCTTGGTCCGGGGGGTGACCTTCTTTTCCAGGTCCGCAAGGTCCGGGTTCCAGGCGTTTTCCGGGTCGCAGCGGTAAAATACCGGCACGCCCCCGCCGATGAGCACATTGTTGCTCCACAGGGAGTAGCAGGGCGACGGCACCAGAATCTCATCCCCGTCTCCCACCAGGGCGGTCATCAGCATGGTCACCGCCTCGCTGACACCGTTGCAGACAAAAATATCCTCCATGGTAATGTCCCGGAAGCCCCGGCCAAGGTGATAGCGGAGGATTGCCCTCCGGGCTTCCTCCATGCCCCGGACATCGCAGTAGGGCACCGCCTCGTCCACATGCTCCGTAAGGGCGGCGCGGACGCTGTCCGGCAGGGTGAAGCCGAAGCTGGCGGGGTTCCCTGTATTGAGCTTCAGTACCCGCTCCCCCGCCGCCTGCATCTTCAGCGCCTCCACATACAGCGGGCCCCGAATGTCGGAATGGATCTGGGATATGCGGTTGGATTTGGAGATCGTCATGTTCTTGCCTCCCGATTGGAAGATTTTCCGATACGCAAAAGAAAAGCCGCTTTTCGCAGCGTTCATCTATCGTTGAAAAAATATCTTATCACATCCTTCTTGTTTTTTCTACTGGTATTTCCCACAATTCTTTCCGTTCTTTTTTCCTGGTCCGGAAAAAATAAAAAAAGTGCTTGATTTTGCTTGCATGACACGCTATAATGTGAAACTGTATGAACTACTGCACAAGGAGGTGGAACCATGCCCAATATCAAGTCCTCTAAGAAGGATGTCCTTTCTTCCAAGATTGCCTACGAGAAGAACAAGGCCGATAAGTCCGCTCTGAAGACCAGCATGAAGAAGTTTGAGGCCGCCGTCGCTGCCGGCAGCAAGGCCGAGGCCGAGAATGCCTACGCTCAGGCGGTCAAGGCCGTCGACCACGCGGCTGTCAAGGGTCTTCTGCACAAGAACAATGCCGCTCGGAAAAAGAGCAGCATGACCCTGAAGCTGAACAAGCTGGCCTGAATTCTCTGAAAATATCTCCTTCCGAGCGGAGCTTGGAGGGAGTTTTTTCATTATATAACGTGTTTT
>CAMEIK010000211.1 GCA_945918315.1 uncultured Clostridia bacterium | reverse complement strand
ACAACATGGCCGCCGGAATGAAACCGGCGGCCATGCGTTATATTCAGATTTGGGAATAGCCGAAGCTGTTGACCAGAGCGTCGATCCGCTGGCCTGCCTTGCAGTAGGGGCAGTCCCGGTAGTCGTAGCTGGCGTAGCCAGGCAGGTCATTGATGGTGTACACGGAGCGGACGGGATAGCCCGCCACCTCCTCCACCGCGCTGTAAATGGCGGCAACCCCCGCCACATGACCGCCGTAGTAGCCGATGGCCTCAATGGATCGCTTGGCGGTGAAGCCCGTGGTCACGGAAGCCATGAGCACCAGCACATGCTTCCCCCGGATCATGGGCTGCACATTGTCCCGGAAGATGATCTGGGAGTTGGCATTGTACTCCGGCTCCAGCACATAGATGGTCTGGTGGGCATTGATGGTCCGGAAACCGCTTTTTGTCAGCTCTCTGGCAACACAGGTTCCCAGCACCGCGGTGCCGTCCAGACACAGAATGGTATCCACAGGGGTATCATTGATAAAATGGGACACCAGCTGCTGAGCGCTGTCCTCCGCCTCACTCAGGCGGGTCTTCTGAAAGGTGATGTCCACATAATAATTGATATGGGAATGGTTTGTGGCAAAATGCCCACGGGCGATACGAAGCGGCGCGTTGCCCCGGCGGATGGGAAGGTTCATCAGGGTAATCATAGGTTCAGCCTCCAGTAAAGAATAAAAAAGAAAGCGTCCCGACGATGCCAGTTCCCGGCCGCCGAAAAGGCTTTTTTTCATCATACCCTACCCGGGACAAAAACGCAAGTAGAATCCGCACAAAAAATAGCCAAAAATTACCGGTTGAATTTGGGCATATTGCGCATTTTCAGGAGCGGTTCCTGGCGCAGAAACTGCCCGGCAATGATCCGGCAAATCCTGTGGGTGCGGATCATCCAGTGGATTTTTCCAAAGCTTGCCCACATGATCCCATCCGTCTCACCGGGAAGCAGTACCGTATCCTTCAGGGAAACGGCGCGGCGCAGGCAGTAGAAATCATATATCGTATTCCGGTCCCGGTCGGTACACAGCAATTCAAATTCCTCCGGGTCCGCCCGGATTCCGGTCTCCTCAAACAGCTCCCGGCTGATGGCTTCCCGGCTGGTCTCCCCCGCCTTGGCCGCCCCGCCGGAATTCTCCCAGGTCCCGGCAAAGCTCTTTCCCGGTGCTCTGCGGGTGAGCAGCAGATGTCCTCTTCCGTCGTAAACCCACACACACACCACAAGACCGTACTCCCCCGGCTTCCAGGGTGTCCCCCGCAGATGTACCCGCCCGGTAGGCTGCCGATTTTCATCATAGATGTCATTCCATTCGGGTTTCAATATCGCATCCTCGATTCTCTATGGAGGCTTCGAATCCATCGTATCGCGCTGTTTCCAAAAGGTCCGCCGCGAAACAGAAGACGATGGATCCGGAGGTTCCCAAATACATGTACTTTGTATTGTACCACATTGCGCTCCTATTGGCAAGCGAAACCCCATCTCCCATGGGCAGCTTGTCGATTTTGCGGTCCCCAGTACCTGGGACCATTTCTCTGCCCAACACGGAAAAACGCCTATTTTTCCTTTTCGTGCAGTTTTTTTCGCCATTCGTGCATTCCTGCTTGCAATTTGTCCCGCTCCTACGGTATAATATAATAAATCATCCTATGGAATTCTGAAAGTAGGCAATCACAGAGTTTCGGGAGATAAGGAGGAACGGATATGACCCAGACAATCCAGGTTGCGATGCTTGGAACGTTTACCATCGCCTCTCAGGGCCAGGCTCCCAAAAAGGAGCTCAGCTTCACCTGCCGTTCCCGCCGGATCTGGACGTTGCTGGCCTACCTGATTATCCATCGGGACCGTGGAATCCCGCCCCAGGAGCTGATTGACCTGCTCTGGCCGGATGGGGAAGCCGACCTTATCACCCTTCAGAACAATGTCAGCCGTGCCCGGACCGCTTTGAGCACCTTGGGCATTTCTGACAGCCAGCACCTGATTACCTGCCGGGACGGTTTGTACCGGTGGTCAAACCATGCGGAAACCCAGGTGGACGCGGACATTTTCCAGACGCTTTACACGAAGGCCACCACCTGTCAGGATTCCGCTCAGGCTGTGGAGTATGCCCTGAATGCCATTGAGATGTATACCGGTGACTTTCTCCCCGAGGCTGCCTTGGAGCCCTGGTGCGTCCATCTGAACGCCTATTTCCGCTCCATCTATCTGAAGCTGTGCCGCAGCGCTGTGGACTGGCTCCTGGAGCTGGGCCGAAAGGAAGAGGCCGCAAGGATCTGCACCCAGGTAGTCCGACTGGACCCTATGGTGGAGGAATTCAGCGTCCTGCTGATGAAAATCGACACCCTGCTGGGGGAATCCAGAAAAGCCCTGGACCACTACACCTACATCAAGGATCTGTATAAGCAAACCTTCAATGTCTCCGTCTCTCCGGAAATGGAGGCAGCCCGGGCCGCCGCTATCCGTGCCCTGTATGGCAAGGAGCTGGGGCTGGAGGATGTGCGCAGTTTTCTGAATCAGGGCGGCCCTATCACCGGTGCCTTCCACTGTGACAATGTTGTGTTCCGGGGGATTGTCAACCTGTGCCTGCGGGAGACCCGGCGCAGCGGTCAGCCTGCCCAGATCGCCATCCTGTCTCTGGACCCCGGGGAGCAGCTCCCGGAGGAACAGTCCGTGGATATGAAGCGGCTGGAGCTTGCCATCACTGCCACCCTCCGGGCCGGCGATCCCTTTACCAAGATCAGCGCCAACCAGTTCATGGCCCTCCTGCCCGGTGCCAATGCCGAAGGCGCTGCCGCCGCCATGGCCCGCACCGCCAGCCGCCTGCGCCGGTTCTATCCCAAAATCGCCGCCGGCTTTTCCTATCACCTGTACGATATCCGGGATCTGGACCCGGATCGCCCCAGGTAGAAGCAAGCATCCCCTTTTCAAAAATACCGGCGTGCCGCATGGCACGCCGATTTTTTTGGAAACCGAAAAATTGGAATTTGCCCGCAGGGCGGGCGGCCAAGTCGTG